>NZ_VTSR01000008.1 GCF_008329715.1 Gimesia chilikensis
ACAGAAATCAGGAAAACAGCATAAAAAACCGCTCTGGTGGGAACGAACTTAAGAGCGGAGTTACTAGCCGCCGGTAATCAGTGTTGACTGCTGCCACGATCAGGTAGCCATCGCTATCCCACTCCGAAAACAACGAGCAGAAAATTGACAGCGGAATCATTTGGAAACGAGAGCCCCGGTTGAAACATCCATAGATCGAACGGCCACCGGACTTCATACACAACCTTCAGGAAACAAACATGGCACTCAAGGAACCAGTCCGGGAACTCCCCTGGCACAAAATACTCGCCCTGATTCCGCTCTGGCTCCTGATGGTTCCCCTCATGGCGGTATTATTCCTGATCTTCGTTCCCCCGGTAGCGCTCTTTTTTTTCCTGCAGAGCCTCACCGGCGAACTGCTCTTTTATCTCAGAATGCGGAACGTTGGCCGCACGCTCAGTGGGCACCGCCTCCGTCAGCAGCTCGCAGCTGGTGAAACGGGAACGCTGATCATAGAACATCCCCTGCTGGCCTGGGGCAGAACCAACGCCTGGTGGACTCCCGACAACATTCTCGAGGAGGCCCCCGGCCCCATTCCCGATTTCGCATCGGAAGAATACCAGGATCAGCTACTCGATCTGATGGAGCAGGATCTGCCACACCCCTGGGACGAATGGTGCTGGCAGCAATATACATCACCGCATCAGGGCCAGGCCAAACTGCTCAGAGTCTGGAACGGTAAGAAGTACCGTCTCTGGTTCAACACACATTACCCCGCAATCCGGATCGTCGAAACGACAACCGCCATTGCCCGTCAACTCGAATCCGAAGCGCAACCGAACTCAATCAAGTAATGGGAGCCCCCGAATACACCAGTTCGCCCCACACTGATTGAAACGCTCCCAACAGAAAATGAGCGGCACGACGCTGGCCGCCGGTAATCAGTGTTGACTGCCACCATAATCAGGTAACCAGCGATATCCCGCCCACATTAAACCAATCACCCGCAGCCACCCAAACCAGCCCACGCCCATTGCACAACCCGATTCATTATCAATGGCTGACTTCACAATCGGGTAGCAGCTCCTGCAGTTTGGCTGCGCCGGCTTCGGTAATCCCCGAATCGTACAGGCTCAAACTTTTGAGCCCCTTCAGCGTCGCCAGCTTGGGGATACTGGCATCCGTAATCCCCTTGGAACTCAGTAAATTCAATTCGGTGAGCGCGGGAAGTTCGGGCAGTTGATTGAGCGACATGTAGGGATTACTGCTCAGATTCAGTTTTTCCAGCTTGTCGAAATCTTTCAGGATCACCAGACAGGCACCGCTAATCGGGGCACCAGAGATCTCCAGTCGTTTCAGAAACTTGAGTTTGGCAAACCGGGCCACCTGCTCATCGGTGATGTCGGTGTTTTGCACCATCACGTATTCGGTGTGATCGTCGAGACCAGCGACGAAGTCCACCATCTTATCATTCACTTTTGTGTTATAGAGTGTCACCCCCGTGTAATTTCCATCGTCATCCACATTGACCTGCAACGCGAACGGTCCAAATCCGGCCCCTTCCATCCCCAGTTTCGGCCGCAACGCTTTCGCAGCCTCTTTATCGCGTGCCATCCTCAGACCTGCATTCATCTTCCGCGGTTTGGCCTGGGGCTGTTTTTGTGCAGGCTGCCCCTGAGGAGCAGGCGTCATCTCTGCCTGTGCAGCGGGAGTCGCTTCCGGCTGTGACTGTGCCCCGGCTTCACCAACACGGGTAACCGCCTGGGCCATCGGCGCCTCTTCTGCAGGAGACGAATTCGCTGCCCCCTGCTGGTCCGGCGGCGGTTGAACATCCTGGCAACCGGTAAGACTGAAAATCAGCGATAGAGAAATCAGGGACAAAACTACTTTCAGCATCGTCGTCTCCTCGGGGAAGGGAAAATGGGCGAAAACATTCCGGGGACTCGTGCCTCTCTCAATCTCCAATCTATCTGCATCCGCGCAACCGATCAAACAATTAATCGGAAACTCATTCAGAAACGCAGAGTGTCACAAGTCGGCTGGCCCGACAGCGCAGATATAACGGGTAGCCCCGAATGCAATTCGGGGTGAGCGCAGCGAACAGGAGGTCGCAGCTCACTAGCACAATTCATAACAGAGACTCCTGCTCCATTAGCGTTCCAATGAGGCACGTCCTCTGACCAAATCACAATCACCCTGCAACCTCCTGTTGCCTCCGGCAATATCGGATTACATCCGATACCACCCCTGGTTCGATTTCTTTCATTAGAGATGCCCCACTCTCCAGCAATCCCACCCGAACCTTTTCGTGCCTTTCGTGTTTTTCGTGGTAGAAAAATATCCTCCCTCGAAAAACAAATCTTGCCCCACAGCCCCCTTCTGTTTTATAACTCCCCAGCACCCAGGTACTGAAAATCCGTCACCTCTCACCAGGAAACAGATCAATGCTTAAAGTCTTACCTGCTCTACTCTTGGGACTCATACTGGGGCCATTTCCCCTCTCAGCTGCCCAGCCCGTCGCAGCCAGAAAACCAAAGCCGACTCCACCTCCATCGCAAATCAAGACGGCGGGCGAATTGCTGCAATTGCCTGATTCGTTTCTCCAGCAGTGGGGAGATTCAACCGTCTTTCGCGCCCGGGAAGTCCAGCGACAATTCTCGCACCTGCAGCAAAGCCACCCACAGAAAGCGAGCGGCAAGCGAATGCAGAAAATCCTCCAGTTGAACCGACGGGAAAACATGACCCGATTTTATTTCAACGACGGCCCCAACAACCGCCTCAACGAAAAGCTCATACAGTTGAATGCCCCGTAAACATTTCTGAGAGAAAAGTGTCTTTCAGAACTGAGCGGCAAGGCGCAGGGTGCCACCTGTCGGCTTGCCCGACAGTGCTGGTAACAACGTTCCGAAAACAATCAACAGGGTACGCCCGAATGCAATTCGGGCCGAGCACAGCGAGCAGGAGGTCTTCATGAAATCGACCGGCTCTGAATAACACTGCTGCCCTCACTAATTCAGAAGGTGAGGTTCGTCTTCTCTTAACGGAACGCGTCAACCTCGACCTCCCGTTGCCTCAGGCAATATCGGATTACATCCGATACCACCCCCGGTTCGATTTCTTTCATTAGAGATGCCCCGCTCTCCAGCAATCCCACCCGAACCTTTTCGTGCCTTTCGCGTTTTTCGTGGTAGAAAAAATCCTACTTTTACTACCCGACAGCTCCCGCAGCTCACCCCAGCGAACTCGCCACCAGATACTTCTGCAACATCCCCTCATCGATCTCCACCCCCAACCCCGGTTTCGTCGGCACCGCCATTGTGCCCTCTTTGATCTCAAACCGTTCGGTAATGATATCGCTCTCCAGACTGTAATAGGTGCAGTCATTCGCCAGCGGAAAATTGGGAGACGAAGCCGCCATGTGCAGCATCGTCGCCGTGCGGAGTCCCAGGTCGTGCGCACAGTGGAAGATACAGGGCACGCCCGCCGAGGCCGCCACCTCACCTACCAGTTTCACCGCCCAGATCCCACCGCACTGGTACGTGTCCGGCAGCAGATATTCCGCCGCGTCCAGTTCCAGAATCTTGCGGACATTCTCCATCGTCGTCACCGATTCATTCAACGCCAGTGGCGTCGTCGTCTGCCTGCGGATGTCCGCCGATTCCTGCAGCAGGTCTTTATGCATCGGCTGCTCGAAATACTGCAGCTCGTACGGTTCCAGATCGCGGGCCAGCTGCAGCGCCACTTCCGGCGTGTATCCCATGTTGGGGTCGATCCGCAGATTGAGCTTGTCCCCCACCGACTCACGAATCCCCCGCACCATCGCCAGATCCTCTTCCGGCGATCGCCCCGCCTTGGTCTTCATGGTGGAAAAGCCCCGGTCGACATAATGCTTCGCAATCGCAGCCGCCTCTTCGGGACCACGAATCCCCATGCAGCAGGTCACTTCCACGCGATCCCGGTACAGTCCGCCCAACAGACGATGCAGCGGCAGCCCCGCCTGTTTCCCCAGGATATCCCAGCAGGCCATTTCCGCCAGCGACTGACGATAAGGCTCGTCCCCCATCCCCCAGTCCGCATACAGGGCAGCGATGTCAGTCGGATCTTTCCCCATGAGAATCGGCCGAAAGTACTCGGCTTCCTTGCCCGTAAAACTGACTGCATTCTGAAACGACAACCGTTGTGGCGTCTCGCCCCAGCCGGTAATGCCCGCATCGGTCTCAAGGCGAAGCAGCAGCGCGCCCGTCGTCATTGAAGAAATATACCGCGACTGGTAAGGCGAAACCGGAACTTGCAGCGGGACATCAACCAGAAACGTTTCAACGCCAGTGATCTTCATCGGAGGCTCCAGAGGCAGGGGAAATCAGTTGTCGGGCGAGAATCTCATGCTACCAGTTACCCGGGAGACCCACAAGCAGACCAGTCCGTGTAAATGCAGGGTTCAATGCTGGCTCACCCAACAGTGCCTATAAAAAGGGTAGCCCCGAATGCAATTCGGGGTGAGCGCAGTGAGCAGGAGGTCGCAGTTCACCAGAACAATTCATAACAGAGCTACGAACTTTATCCCCACAAAGAGGTACATCTACTGACCAGCTTACATTCACCCTGAGACCTCCTGTTGCCTCCAGCAATATCGGATTCCATCCGATACCACCCTGGTTTGCTATTCTCTTATTTGGAGAGCCCCACTTTCCAATATCCCCACCCCTGTCTTTGCGTGCCTTTCGCGTTTTTCGTGGTAGAAAAAATCCCACGGTTGTGACCCCGCCCCACCTCCCGTAAAGTAAAACAGAACGAAGATTCAACTCCGTCCCGTTTCGATCCCTGCAAGGTACCGCCATGATTCCTGAATTCACCAACCTGCTCACCCCGCAAGCCACACCCCCGACCGAGGAGCTCTTCGAACACCTCTTCCGGGGTCAGTCCTGCCGGGTGGAACGCATCGTTTCGACCGGGCAGTCCACGC
The DNA here is from genome assembly GCF_008329715.1 of Gimesia chilikensis. Classification (GTDB taxonomy): domain Bacteria; phylum Planctomycetota; class Planctomycetia; order Planctomycetales; family Planctomycetaceae; genus Gimesia; species Gimesia chilikensis. Next base: position 4,943 of record NZ_VTSR01000008.1, read on the forward strand.
GGGAAGGACAGTGGTACGATCAGGAACATGCCGAATGGGTGGTTCTGCTCTCGGGGTCAGCCGTACTCCGTTTTGAGGGGGAAACCGAGGGACGAACACTCATTCCCGGCGATGCAGTGAACATTCCCGCGCATTGTCTGCACCGGGTCGAAGCGACCGCCGCCGACCAGGAAAGCGTTTGGCTTGCAATCCACTATGAGCCTGTCGAGAATGGGTGAATTAACATCTGGTATCAGATCACTTCAATTTCAAATAGATTACAGGAAAGACATTCAGACTGATGAAAAAGAATCCGGTCAAAGCAGCATTGAGTGAGGGGAAACCTCAGGTTGGAACATGGCTCTCATCCGGGGATGTAATGATGACCCGCCTGATGGCCCGCGTCGGATTCCCCTGGCTGACCGTCGACATGGAACACTCCCCCATCGACTGGTCGCAGGCCGCACTCCTCTTCGGTGCCATCGCAGATGCCGGCTGCGTCCCTCTCTGCCGGGTTCCTCTCGGAAAATATGAACTCATCAAACGGGCCCTCGACGCCGGTGCTCACGGGATTGTCGCCCCGATGATCAACACTGTCGAACAGGCCAAAGAGGTCATCGACGCCGTGAAATATCCGCCGATCGGCAACCGCTCAGTGGGTGGCGTACTGCACGCCATGAACTTCGACGCCACCGCCGGTGATTACTACAAATACGCGAACGATGAAATCCTCGTCGTCCTGCAAACCGAATCTCCCGAAGGAGTCGAAAACGCGGAAGAGATCTACAGCCTGGAAGGCGTCGACGCCATCTTCGTCGGTCCCAACGATCTGACCTTCCAGATGAGCAAAGAAACCGGCGTGCATCCATCACCCGATGAACTCGAAGCCATGCTACAGCGGATTCTGGAAACCGGCAAGAAGACCGGCACCCCCGTCGGTCTGCACGTGCAGACTGTCGAAGCCGTCGAACAGCGCATCGCCGAAGGCTGGCGGTTCATCGCCTGTGGCAGTGAAGTCAAGTTCATGGTCAACGAAGCCCAGCGGATCGTCACCGGCCTGAATCTCAAGTCCGACACCGCGGACCTGGCCCGCTATTAAACCAGCGGCCATTAAAATCAAATCAGCAACAGAGGCCATGCCCCTTTCGGGTGTGGCCTCTTGCTTTGCGCCGGGTACCGCCGTTATTCGGCTCCCACCTGGATGATCGTCCGTTCCTGGTGCGTCCCCTCCAGCAGGCTTTCGACCGTCTGCTGTGCCTGGTCGAGCGTGATGACCTTCGCCCGCGAGTCGAGATCGTCCAGCTTCCAGTCGGTCGCCAGCTTCTGCCAGAGCGCGGCCCGCTTTTCAATCGGGTACCAGGCCGAATCGATCCCGTCGAGTGTCACTCCCCGCAGAATGAACGGGAACACGGTCAGATCCAACTGTGCGCCCCCCGCATTGCCACACGCGGCCACACAACCCTGAGGCTGAATCGAGCGGATCACATGACTCAACAAAGAGCCGCCCACCGTATCGATGGCAGCCGCCCAGTGCCCTTTCAGTAACGGTCGATCCGAGTTGATATCAATCGCCAGTCGATCCACGACTTCGTCAGCCCCCAGGTCGAGCAGTCGCTGATGGTATTCCGGCTTACCGGAGACCCCTGTCACCTGGAACCCGCAAAGTTTCAGCAACGACAGGGCAAACGATCCCACGCCTCCCGAAGCGCCTGTCACCAGCACCTTGCCCGACTCGGGCCTGATATGATGGTGCAGCAGACTGTCGACGCACATCGCCGCCGTCAGTCCTGCGGTTCCGAGAATCATCGACTCTTTCAGTGAAAGCCCGTCAGGCAGCGGCACGATCCATTCCGGTTTGACGCGAATCAGTTCGGACCAGCCTCCCCAGCGTTCGACTCCCAGCTCATAGCTGGTGACAACCACTTTGTCTCCCGCCTGAAACTGATCGGAGTCGGAAGACTCCACGATGCCCGCCGCATCGATGCCGGGCACATGCGGAAAATGACGAACCACGCCAGGATTCCCGGTCGCAGCCAGAGCGTCTTTATAATTCACCGACGAATAGACGACGCGTATCGTCACTTCACCTTCAGGCAGATTATTATACGGCACCGAGACGACACCGGCCGTGATCTCTTTCTGTTCCTGTTGTCGGACCTGAAAACAGCGAAAGGAGTTCGTCATGGTTCATCCGTTTCTGATTGAGTCAGGGATCTGAGTTCGTGCTTACCACGGACCGTCGGGGGTTTCCATTTCCAGCACCCGCCAGCAGTACCAGCTGGCCACCGTTCGATACGGCGCCCAGAGTTCGGCGATTTCGATGCAGGTCTGCTTGTCGGGACGGGTCTCCAGTTCGTAGATCGTCTGGATGCCGTTCTGAATTCCCAGGTCGTCATGCGGGAACACATCGGGACGACAAAGGCCGAACATCAGAAACATCTGCGCCGTCCACTGACCAATGCCCTTAACCTGCACCAGTTCCGCGGTCACCTCATCATCGGTCATTGTGTGCATCTTATGCAGCCGCACCTGTTTTTCAAGTACCATCTCCGCCAGGTGATGCACGTAGTTCGCCTTCTGTGCAGAGAGTCCTACCGAACGCAGTTCTTCGTGAGAGAGCTGCATGATCTTTTCTGCGCTCGGCTGCCCTTTTCCGGTCAACGCATGCAGACGTTTGTAAATCGTCCGGGCCGCGGACGTGGAAATCTGCTGTGAGACGATCGACCGCAGCAGCAGTGCAAACCGATAACGATACGGCTTCAACGAACAGACGCCAATGTTGTCAATCACCGGCTTGAGCCTGGGATCGACTTTTCGCAGATGCAGTGAAGCTTCTGCAAACGACTTCGCGTGGTCGCTCATTGCAGTTTCCCGGCAGGCGTGTGTTCAGCCAGGTCGGCAATCATATCATGCGTGGCCGCTTCCACTGCCTGCTCCCATTCTTCCGGAGCAAATTTCTCGGAATACGGTTCCTTTCGAATCGCGAAGTTGATTCCCCGCGAACTGTTGATGATCGCGCCCAGCCCTTCCGCATCGAAGGCACCCGCAACATCACCGGCTCCCGCCCCCTGGCTCCCATAACCGGGCACCAGCAGCGGAGTATGCGGCATCAATTCCCGCAGTTGTGTCAGCTCTTCCGGATAGGTCGCCCCCACCACCGCACCAATGGCGCCGTAATGTCCGTTGCCCGTTGTATTCAATGCGAGATCATTCACGACCGCCGCCACGCATTCATACAAAGTATGGCCGTCTGTTTTTCGATCCTGAAAGGTCCCCGCACCCGGGTTACTCGTTCGGACCAGCACGTAAATCCCCGCCCCCCGTTCGACGGCCACTTTTACAAACGGCTGGAGTGTATCACTGCCCAGGTAGGGATTGACTGTCAGACAGTCTGCCGCCCAGATGGCACTCTCGGGATCTTCGCCTGCCAGGTATGCACGGGCATACGCTTCTGCCGTCGAGCCGATGTCTCCCCGCTTCGCATCACAGATCACAACCAGTCCCGCTTCACGCGCCCGCTTAATCACACGCTGCAGCGCGAGACAACCGGCGGGCCCCCATTCTTCGAAGAACGCGGCCTGCGGTTTGACCGCAGGTACCAGAGGGGCGACCACATCGATCATCCGAAAACAGAATTCCTCAAAAGCAGCCGCAACGATCTCCGCTTTGCTGGAATGTTTCGCTTCCGCAGCAGATACGATCTCCTCGGGAAGCCAGTCAAAGCGGGGGTCCAGGCCGACCAGAGCGGGTGTTTTTTTACTGCGGATGGCGGCATTCAGACGATCAGAAAAGTGGTGCATCAGTTAACTGCTTTCAGAGATACAGGTTAGGGCATTTTCAATATCAGAAGGTTCGAGGTTTTCCTTCATGAATCATACTAAATTAAGCCGACAATGGAATAATGAGGGTTTTTGAAATCCCGATCCACGGCAGAGTTTTCACCAGCCGTAACGGACAGAGGGAACTGTTCTACAGGATTCGGACCGGAAGCTCTCATTGACCGAAAACAGCCACTCCCCGATCTGCACAACACACCTAATTCCGCTTGTCCCTGATTCATGGAAGAGTCGACAAAATGCTGGAAGTCATCAGCCCGTATCAGTTTAGCGAACAGAGAGCAGAATACGACGCCGGCGTGGCCCGCATGCGGCATTCGCTCTACATGGACTACCCGCGTCACGTGCACCTCGAGACTCAGGCCCGCTGTAACGCAAGTTGCAACTTCTGTCCTTACCCGGATCTGAACCGTAAGCACACCAAAATGAGCGACGAGCTCATCGACAAAATCCTGAACGAACTGACGGCGATCCCCCAGGAGATGAACCTGCAGATTTCGCCGTTCAAAGTCAGCGAACCGTTTCTGGATGTCCGACTGTTTGACGTTCTGGAAAAAATCAACACCCTGCTCCCCCAGGCAAAAATCGCGCTGACCTCCAACTCCACTCCCATCACGGAAGACAAGCTGGAAAAGCTGCAGGATGTCAAAAATCTCCAGTACCTCTGGATCTCATTCAACGATCATCGCGAAGCGGAATACGAACGGGTGATGAGCCTCCCCTATCAGCGTACGCGTCAAAAGCTGGAAATGATTCACGATGCCTTCATGGAAGGTGACATTCCCTTCCCGGTGGTTCTTTCGCGCGTAGGAGATGGCACCGCCGCAGACCATGAATTCGTGCAGTGGGTCAGCATCAATTATCCGCTGTTCAAATCGAGCGTCTTTCCCCGCATGGAATGGATGGGACAGGTGCAGGGGCTCAACGTCTATGAAGTTCCCAACATGGGCTGCGAACGCTGGTTCGAACTCTCGATCACCGCCACCGGTGAAGTCGCCCACTGCTGTGCCGACGGTCAGGCCGAATACCCCATCGGCAACGCCAACGATCAGAATGTCCTGGAGATCTACAACTCTCCCGAATACCGCAAGCTCCGGGAGTCCACAGTCTCGCGCTTAAGCGTCGAACCCTGCAACCGTTGTACGTTCATGTAAAAGAAAAACTGAGCGGCACGGCGCCAGCCGCCGGTAAAATTCTCCCGCGAAGATCTCATTGAATAGTAGCAAACGCCGGGTGCCATGTGTCCGGTCTAAATAGCGAGCGGACAGTGAATTCCAGATCAAGCGTCCCCAATTCAAAGGGTAGCCCCGAATGCAATTCGGGGTGAGCGCAGCGAACTGGAAACTGACAGGGAAAGCTTCCGGTTGCTCCTGCAAAACACTCCTACCATCTGAAACCAGTTGGTACTAATGCTTCCCACACCCTCACGGCTTAAACACAATATCCGTCACCGTACCGAACTTGGCCGGTAAAGGCATGTTCGCAAACGTCTGATCATCGCCCGATCGATACTGCCAGCGTCCCGCCAGGGGAAGTGCACCACTGGCAGAAACCAGTTGAGGCACCGACACAAAATCGACTCCCGCATCACGACCGGAAACAGAGACGACAATCAGATTCGCATCGTTCACAGTGACCATTCCGGGAGCGATCACGAAACCGTCGCCCCGTTTCTTGAGAGCCGTTCCGTTCAACCAGGCTTGTACCGTATTCCCGGCAGACGTGGGTACCTTTAACTGCACAGGCTCACCATCCAGCCACGCTTTCGGCATCCGGGCCACGCAACGATACCAGCGACTCTCCACGGTCCCAGCCGGCTTCTTGAACTCGGGCAAAGAAACCACCGTCCAGTGCGGTGCACCACGCAGGCTCACCTTGTCGGAGAGTTTCACTTTTGCGGGATTCAGACCTGCAGCCCAGTAGATCCCATTAGCCAGCAGCCGCACGAACTCGGGTTGCTGGAAATCGCCAGTGTGTCCCATTGAAGTATAAAACGAACGGCCACCGTCCTTCCGCTGAAACGTCCAGGCCACCGGTTCGACCGGTTTCCCTTTAATTTCCGCCGTCATCAATACCGTCGTCCCTTTCGCCAGCGGAGTCACCTCGTACAGTGAATACGCCTGCGGGAACGGTTTGTCGGGAATGCCCGTCAGGATCGGGTTCTGCTTTTGCTTCGGATTGATCGTCACGATCGACTTCAGATCATTCGCGTGATGGCCGTGATAGCTGCCGCCAAACACGGTCGCATCAAATTCAGGCCAGTCCGCGTATCCCTTCGGCGGCTCTTTCCCACGCAGTGAAAACGCATGGCTCGCGGTGCGGATCCCCACCACCGGCTTACCCGCGGCGACATATTTCTTGATCAGCGCCATCTGTTTTTCCGGAAGCACACGTCTGCGGACGCTGAACAATACAAGATCGGCATCCTCGATCACTTCGATCCCCGGAATCTTATTCCGCTCCTTGTCATCAGCGAAGACCAGGCTCACACGAAACGCTTTGCCCAGGTTCTCCGCCGCAAACTTCGGCAGACTGACCTCAGTCTCGTATTCCTGCTCCGCCATGATAATCACGAGGTGCGGTCGATCATCTTTCTTGAAGACAAATTCATCGCCCCCCAGAATCTGATCGCTGGTAATTGTGGGACAGATGAATTTTTCGATGTGCGAGATAATCAGATCGTTGCCGGTAAAGTGACTCACGTAAGGCCAGCGCTGCGGGTTATACATCGTATCTGTCAGGTCCCGCACCAGCACCACGTTCTTCCCGTTCTGTGCCATCTGCCGCAAACCGAACGGACGACCGAGGACACACATGTTGGTATGCACGCCGGTCAGAATCACATTCTTAATGCCACGGCTTCCCAGAATTCGCCAGACTTCATCCCCTTTATCACTGATGAAATCTTTCTCACCATCGATGGTGATCAGCGGCGACTGCTTCTGCCAGGGGAGTGCCGGATTGCGGCCCAGCGACTTCAGCTTCGCGGCCCACGCTTTATGCTCTTCCGGGTCATCGTCCTCGCCCCCATCCGACTGATCGAGGGGATACACGGCCTGTTCTTCACTGGGAATCTTCGAGCACCACTTTTCGATGCCCTCGGGAATCGGTCCATTGAACGTGACCTGCTGCGCCCGCTGACGCGCCGGATGCCCCTCGTAAGCCGGCATACAATCACTCGGGGCGTGAATGATGGTCACTCCCTGTGCGCGGGCCGTCTTGAGCAATTGATCCAGCCGCGGTGCAAACTGTTCCAGTCGCCGGACTGCATTCAGACAATGATGGTAGTCCCAGACATCGCAGACGATAATCGCGGTCTGCTCAGGATCCCAGCTCTCATTGTGTTCCAGTCGATGATAACGTCCGGAGCCTGTACTGGTCTCGGACTGAGATCGCAGGTTCAACTGCAGATCCTCGGCAGACAGCAGACTGGTATAAGTCAACAACAGGCTCAGACAGACGGACAGTTTACAGAACAGCTTCACGTGATGTCTCCTGGTGGCAGGCGCATTGAGGGGAACAGGTTGAACCCTCCCCGGTGGTATTCCGCAGAATCTCTATTCTAAAAAGCCACCGTAGCAGAACAAAAGTCTGAAAGCCAGAAACAAAAAAATCCAGCCTGAACCACACAGGGATTCAGACTGGATCAGATGTTCTCAGTAGACGAGTGAGCGTTTAGCGACGCGACTCAGCAGAACGACGGTACCGCTGGACCGGAGCACTGTTCTGCAGGCTGTCCGGCGTCGATTTTTTAGCCGTCTGTGTGAAAGAAGAAGGAGGACGGAACATCGCATCTTCCGACTGTGCAGGGCTGGCTACCAGGTGTTGTGTCTTACTGGCCCGGGGCAGGCTCCGGCTGATACGTTCATCCCGCTGACGACGTACTGCATTCCTGGGAGTTCCCGACAGGTTGGCCGCAGGCTGGAAGCGGGCTGAGGTCGGCTGAGGCTGATTGCTGACTTCTCCCGACAGGTAAGAGACAAACTTGGAACTGGCCTTGTTGATGATCACCACCCGGCTGGCTGACTTGGGCTTGTTGAGCGGACGGATAATGCAGACCACTTCTGCTTCCCCTGCCTGATCCAATGCCGCCTGCAGCTGTGACAGGTCTGGATTACCGGTGGTTGCCGAGGTCACCTGTTGACGCGGCTGGCTGTTAGTCGGCATCGCCCGATTCAGGAACTCATCCAGCAGTTGCTGGTTGGGAGCCACCTGGGCTGCAGGAGCAGCTTCCGACATGGCGAACTTGGTTTCCGGAGCGGACTCCTGAACGGCAGGCTGTTTGTAAAGGGCCGTCAGGTTGCTTTCATCGAGCAGTTTATGCACCACGGGCAGACCGGCATACAGACCGCGGCGATCTTCCTTATCGACGGCAAAGCAGACACCCACCAGTTGGCCGGAGCGGTTAAACAGTCCCCCGCCTGAACGTCCCTGCACTGGCATGCCCGTGCATTCGATGTTGTCCGGTCCCAGGAAACGGTTGAGTTCGGTTACTTTGATTTTCTCCAGGGTCGGCAGTTCTCCACTGCTGCAACCCAGAGATGCTACGACGTCACCCGCTTTAACTTCATCTTCCAGTGGAGCCACTTTCGCAGCAGCCACGACGCCCGAAGTGGGAATCGAAATCAGTCCCACATCGGCTTCCAGATTATAACGGACCAGGGTACCCACATAAGTGTCGTACTTTTCGCCCTGGAAGACATCGACTTCAATCACGGAGTCAGCCCTGATGTCACTGAAGATATGACTGCAGGTCATGATCAGGGTTCGACCGACGGCACTGTGAATTACCGTACCCGAACCGAGGTCCATTCCCTTTTTGTCTTTGACACGAATGCGAACCGTGCTGGCCCGCCAGTTGATGATTTCTTCCTGGGGAGCGGCTTCCGCGAACTGATCGTTGGCAGCATCGCCAAACTGGGCACGAATCACGGGCTCTTCGACAGGAACCGAATCATCTTCAGATTTGTTTTTACCAAAGAACGGGAGATTGAATCCGCGCGATTTCTTTTCGGGCTGCTTCTGATCCTGTGCCAGCTGAATCGGGGCTTCTTCAGCCTGATTGCTGCGACGATCATTGGATGCGAAGACCACCGGGTTACGGGGCTGTGACCGTTCGGGCTGAGCAGGTTCCGCTGCAGGAATCCGGGCCAGCATCCGACGCAGATTACTTTCCGTTGTGGCACCGACAGAACGAGCCACCTCTTTACCATCGACTACCAGCACAAAAGCGGGAATGCTGGAAACATTAAAACGTCGGGCCAGCTCAGGTTCCTGATCGACGTCGACTTTCTTGATTGGATAGCCTTCACGTTTCAAACGTGAAACCAGCGGACTCATTTTCTGACACGGGCCACACCAGGTCGCAGTGAAATCCAGCAGAACCCCTTTAGGAGCAGCTGCCAGTGCAGAACCGGTCATCATCAGAAAAGTGAATACGAATGTCGCTAATAATCTCATCTACCAACTCCTCACAATCGTTGGTTTCAACGCGCAACGCGTTTTAAAATTTGAGAAAGGGGTATCTGTTCGATGCTCGCCGCAAAATGTGGAACACATACTGAGGACAGAGCAGACAACCATGGAGGTCGTCGTGAGCAGAGAAGCAGTGCGCAGAGATTGCAGCACAATCTCTGTGTGAGCGAAAAACTGCTTGAGCCCCCTCTCGATAAGAAGAGATTCGACAGTTCGAACTTTCACGGCCGGGTTGAGAGCGTCAACCGGCAGTCTGTGTGAAATCAGCTTCACGGTGCGGCTTCCATGCCTGGGGTTTTGGTTCCCATGAACAACTGGGAATTTGGGTCAGTTTGGGGTGAATCGTGTCCGGTCTTCCTTAACCGCTGACGTTGATTCGAATGAATTGTCGGTTCCGTACGTTCGTGTACTATTTAATAGAAATGGAATTCAGAATCCCATTTGTGACGGGTCACTTTGAATCACGCACCTCGCATACCAGAATCGCAATTTATTTTGCGAAAAATCAGCGAGAACGCGTAAATACATTAAAGATTATTCCTTGTAAATAGGATTTCTTCTGGAAGCTTTTACAATCGCCTCTCAGAATCGCCGATTTGGTGACTTTTTTGCAAGACATTGTAATTTTTACGCGATTTTTCGAGTTTTTTAAGCTCTGGCCCGAGGGGCCGATTTTAAAGGCCAGGCCCTTCCAATACCGGGGAATTTGCCAGGACTCGAAAACTGGTTGTGTACTTTTTGGTCTCACGGCAACTATAATAGTCAGTGGTCCCCAGCAGAGTGACTCTGGTATCCGGGGCCGTGTTGTTTTAACATAACCACCATTATTGAAACAACTTATGCCCCTTGAGGCGTGAACCACTCCTCAAACACCTGCCTTGTACACAACGACAGTACCTCTGTCAGTCTGCTAACATCGAACTCAAAACCACCCGGATTTAGCCCGAGCAGTTGAAATGCCACTCATTTTCGACTCTCAGGCCGTAGAAAACCTGATTCAAGCCGCCATGTATCGACCCGAAAGACAAACCCTGATCATGAAATCGTTCCCGCTCCTGCTCCTGATGCCCCTGCTGCTCCTGCCGATCGGCTGTGGTAAACAGGATGAGATTCACACCTATGAAGTCCCTAAAGAGGGAACCGACCTCGGCCCGGCACAGGCCACCCCAGCAGAAGCAAAACCGACCCGCATGCTGGCGGCCATCCTGCCCGGAGTCGGACGGAACTGGTTCTTCAAAATGACCGGGACTCCCGAGCAGGTCGCTGCTCAGTTTGATACCTTCATCGAATTCCTCAAATCGGTGACCCTCAAAGCAGGTCAGCCCGAATGGAAGCTCCCTGCAGACTGGACCCAGGAACCGGGCAGTTCCATGCGATTTGCCACCCTCAAAGTCAAAGACACAGATCCCCCACTCGAAATGTCGGTCATCCCCCTGCCGCCAAGCGGCACACTGGAAAACGTCAATCGCTGGCGTGATCAGGTTGGTCTGGCTCCCATTACTGAAAAAGACCTCACAGCAGCCGAAGGCGTTTCTCCCGGTCTGGACCAGGAACAGTTCACCCTGAAAACCGGCGACAAAACAATCACGGTCGTCAGCCTGGATGGAAAGATGGCTGACAACCCCATGAGCCGGGCTCCCTTCGCTTCCGGCATGATGGGTGGTGGCATGCCCGCACCAGGAGGCCCTGCCGCTTCCACACCGCCGGCTGCCGCCGCACAGATTAAATACGAAACCCCCTCAGGCTGGAAACCCGGTCGCAGCGGAGGCATGCGGAAAGCCGCCTTCAATGTCTCTGCGGACGGAGAGACCGGCGAAGTCACCGTGATCGATCTCGCCAAAGACAGTTCTCCCCTGCTCCCGAATATCAACCGCTGGCGTGACCAGGTGAAACTCAAAGCCATTACCGACGCCGATCTGTCGGGGAACTCGGAGCAACTCAAAGCCGGGGATCTCGAAGCAACCTATGTCAAACTGATCGGCCCCGAAGGCGAAACACCACGACCGGCCATTCTGGGTGCCATCATCTACCGGGACAATCTGGCCTGGTTCGTGAAATTTACCGGCCCCGCAAAGCTGGCAGAAAAAGAGGAAGCGAACTTCAAAGAGTTTGTGAAGTCGATCCGTTTTGAATAGTCCGGCCCCGGCCTGACCACACAATCCATTATTAGTTTTTGAGTCTGACCCTCAGGAAATCCGTATGTCAACGAATACCCTCCCGGAAACATCTCACGAAACTGCCTCGCCCGAGTCCGGCTCTGGTTCCGCGAATTTCAATAAGCATTTTCTGAACTTCCTGACGCCCCTGGCCTCGCTGAAAATCACCGTGGCCCTCTTCGCGATGGCCATCTTTATCATCCTGGCCGGAACTCTGGCTCAGGTAGAAAAAGATATCTGGGTTGTGATCGACGAATACTTCCGCACCGCCATCGCCCGTATCGATTTCAAAATCTTCTTCCCCCCTTCCTTCTTCCCCGGCATTAAACCGGACAGCATTCCCGGTTTCTTCTACTTTCCGGGGGGCTGGCTCATCGGTTTCATGATGGGCGTCAACCTGTTGGCGGCCCACCTGATACGTTTCAAAGTGCAGGGCAAAGGTAAAGAGCGCACAATTGGCTGGAGCATTATCGGCGTCGGCCTGCTCCTCACCTGGCTGGTCATCGCAGGCGGTTCGAATAAAGACGGGTTCCAGGAATATTCAGTCATGAGCTGGCAGGTCCTCTGGTGGCTCTTCGAAGCAGGCCTCGCGTTGTCTGCTATCGGCGGTCTGGCTTTGTTCTTCATGCTCCCTAAACATCGCAAAGTCGAACGTGGTCTCGCCATCGGCGGCGCGATCATGCTGGGATTCTTGACCGCCTGGTTTATCTCCAAGGGGGATGCCGCCCGCTTTAGCGATTCCTCCATGCGGATTCTCTGGCAGTTGATTAAAGCAACTTTCGTCGGTGTCGTACTGCTCGCCGGTTGTATTCCGCTCTTTAAGAAACGGGCCGGGGTGGTGCTCCTGCACGCAGGTGTAGGCCTGATGATGCTCAGCGAACTCATCGTGGGCACCATGGCTGTGGAAACACAGATGACCGTCTCCGAAGGTCAGACAACCAACTTCGTCCAGGATATCCGCGAGATCGAACTGGCCATCATCGACAAAACCGATCCCCAGAAAGATCGCGTCACCGTCATCCCCAAATCGATCCTGCTTAAAAATCGCGAAGGCGTCGTCTCAGATCCCGCACTCCCCTTCGATTATGAACTGATCCACTACTACCAGAACTCGTCGCTCCGTAAGATTTCGTCGCTGACCGCTGAAGAGAAAAAAGCGGCCGACAATCCCGCGACGACCGGCGTCGGTAAAGAATGGATCGCCCTGCCGGTACGGAATACCGCCGGTACCGATATGGGAGGCGGAGTCGACATCCCGGCAGCTTACATCAAAATCATCGACAAAAAGACCAAAGAGTCTCTGGGAGTCTACCTGGTCAGCCTCGATCTCTCGCTGCGGGACTTCGGCGAACAGGTCGTCGTCGATGGCACTCCCTACGAGCTCTTCCTGCGATTCAAACGCTACTACAAAGATTACACCGTCAAACTGATCGATGTCCGCAAGGATGATTACGCCGGCACAAGCACGGTGCAGAACTATTCGTCTGATATCCGCCTCGTCGACAACGAACGCAACGTCGACCGCGATGTGCACATCTGGATGAATAACCCCCTGCGTTACAGTGGCGAAACATTCTACCAGAGCGGTTATCACCAGGATCCCCGTACGGGCGAAGAAACGACAACACTCTCCGTCGTCACCAACATGGGCTGGATGATTCCGTATGTCTCCTGCATGATCGTCGTGGTCGGCATGTTCTATCACTTCATGATCACCCTGCTCCGCTATCTCGGCCGCCGCGAAAAACAGCGCACCGAGCCCCAGGCCATTGAAGAGTTCGCCGGGGATAAGTCGGGAGAAATGACACCCGCACAACTCCGCAAACGACGCAACGAAAAACTCCAGAAATATCTGATTCCGATTACCATCTTCATCATCTTTGGCGGCTACCTGATGGGCAAAGCCGTTGTGCGGAAACCCGACTCCAACCAGATGAATCTCTACAAGTTCGGCGAACTGCCCGTCCTCTACCAGGGACGCGCCAAACCCATCGATACACTGGCCCGTAACAGTCTGCGGATTGTCTCAGGCAAGCAGACCTTCAAAGACTCAGACGGTAAAACGCAGCCCGCGATCAAGTGGTTTCTCGATACCATCGCCAACCCGGAAGCTTCGTTCAAGCACCGGGTGTTCCGCATTGAAAACCCGGAACTGCTCACCGTGCTGGGTCTCAAACGCCGCGAAGGGTTTCGTTATTCGTTCGAAGACTTCATCGAGAAACTTCCCGAGCTGACCCGACAGGCCGAACTCGCCCGCAAGGCAGGCAAAGGCCAGGCGAGTCTCTTCCAGTCCCGTGTGCTGGAACTGGAAAAGAAAATCGGTATTGTCGATCTGCTCATGCAGGCCTTCAATCCACCTCAGATTCGTCCGGAAAATGCACGTCAGGATGTGATGGAAGCCTTCCGGCGACAGGAAATGCTGGCCCAACGGAATCCACCGCTGGCGATTCCTCCCAAGCTTCTGGAAGACAAGGAGGACCAGAAACCGGAAACCGCCATCGACGATCAGTGGCAGACCTATTCCGCCTCCTGGCTGCGTGATCTGCTGAGCCTCAGTGTCAATAACGAAAAAGAAAACGAAGCCACCCAGGCATGGACGGCAATTCTCGTCGCCTATTCGCGCGATAATGTCACCGATTTCAACAAAGAAGTCCGCGACTACCAGAGCTGGTTGAATCGGAACCGCGCCGATCTGCCACACACCAGCCTGAATAAGATCGACTTCGAAGCGTTCTACAATCACTTCGAACCCTGTTACTATGCCGCCGTGCTGTATCTGTTCGCGTTTGTGCTGGTCTGCCTCTCCTTCCTGTTCCTGCAGCGTCCACTGGGCAGTGCCGCCTTCTGGCTGATCGTGCTCACATTCGTGGTACACACGTTCGCGCTGATCGCCCGCATCTATATTTCGGGCCGTCCCCCGGTGACTAATCTCTACTCCTCTGCCGTCTTTATCGGCTGGGGTGCAGTATTGGCGGGGATCGTGATTGAACGTATCAACCACCTGGGCATCGGGAACCTGCTGGCCTCGGTCGCCGGCTTCTCAACACTGCTGATCGCGCACATGCTCGCCGGTGATGGTGATACCATGGCCGTCCTGCAGGCTGTACTGGATACACAGTTCTGGCTCGCCACTCACGTGGTCTGCATCACCCTCGGTTATGCTGCGACTTTTGTGGCTGGTCTCCTGGGACTGTTCTATATCCTCTGGGGCACCTTAACGCCCCGCATGACAGCCGATGCAGGCAAAGAAATCATTCGCATGCTGTATGGCGTACTCTGCTTCGCCATCATCCTCAGCTTCTTCGGCACCGTACTCGGCGGTCTCTGGGCCGACGATTCCTGGGGCCGTTTCTGGGGCTGGGATCCGAAGGAAAACGGCGCACTGATTATCGTGCTCTGGAATGCCCTCGTCCTGCACGCCCGCTGGGGTGGTATGGTTAAAGATCGGGGAATGGCCATCCTTTCGATCGGCGGGAACATCGTTACCAGCTGGTCCTGGTTCGGCGTTAACGAACTGGGTGTGGGTCTGCACTCCTACGGATTCACCGAAGGCGTACTGCTGGCACTCGGCCTGTTCATGCTCTCGCAGCTGGCCGTCATCGGCATCGGTCTGATTCCGCAGCGAAAGTGGTGGAGTTTCAAACAACGCCAGGCATAAGTCACAGCGGATTTCCGTCGCTCTACATGACGGAAATCCGCCCGTCTGACGGTCCACTTCAACAGAACCTGAGGCCAATCCCTGTAGTCCCGCTGCAGTTGTTTCCCCCTGAAAAACAGACCTTTCCCACTGGTTTTCACGGAAAAACCTCCTCACGCACACAGGCCTATCCCTCATTCCTTTTTGAATGAAGGATAACACTCGCACAGTATCCCTTTGTCTCTTATCCCTATCTTGACTGACGCGAATTTCGCCCGTCCGATGCTGTGGTAGATCCCTCCTTAATATCATAACTTTGCAGCGCACTACAAACGCGCGACGACAATCAGGCATGAAGACTCGAAGCTGTGAAGGGATTCCGTTTCAGAAAAGTCGACATGCTCCGCCACTACCTTGCCATCACCGTTCTGCTGGTTGCCAGTCCCCCCCTGGCATCCGCTGCCTTCGATCCGTATCACCTCGGCTACGAAGAGACTCCGGGCCGCGTCAGCTATGATGCCACTGACGAAAGCTACAACGCCGACGTCGCAGAACTGTTCGGCAAGCACGCCTGGTTTGGTCGCTTTCATCCCCACTTCGGCTACCGGCATGAGCTGGGTGATACCATCGGCCGTACCGGGGGACTCTCCTCGTTCGATCTGTTCTTTCCCGTGCTGGAAGACTGCAACAGTGAGTGGCTGATTTTCGTCGACGCGCAACTGCTGCTCGACGATCAGAACAATAACCTCGGCTCGAATCTCGGCGTCGGTGCCCGTCGCTACCTGCCCGGCTGGAATCAGACCCTCGGTGCTTACGTTTATCACGACACACGCGATACCGGCCTGGCTTCGTTCCAGCAGGTTTCCGGCGGTTTTGAAATCCTGGACGACCTGTTTGAAACGCGAGTCAACTGGTATGTCCCCACCGGCCAGACGCAGTCACAGTGGGGCGAAGAACTGGTTCCCGGAAGTACCTTCCGTTTCGTCAATCATCAACTCTACACCGGAGCGATCACCCGGTACTATCAGAATGCCCTACTGGGGGCCGACCTGGAGACCGGCGTGCGCGTCTTCACAGGCTACAAGACGGACCTGCGTGCCTTTGGAGGCTGCTACTTCTTTCAGGCACAGAACAGCGATGCGGCCTGGGGCTGGAAATCACGCGTTGAAACCCGCATCTCGGACCTCGTGGCTCTCAACCTGAGTGTGCAGCACGATGACATTTTCCAGACCACGGTCAACTTCGCCGTCTCCGTCCAGTGGCCCAGCCTGAGTGGTCTGAGAGACGGACCCGCCGCCGGTCTGGTCGCCCGCGATCGACTCGGGGAAACCCCCGAACGTCTCCGCAGCATTGTCGTGCAGAACCGGAGTGTGGAAGATCCTAACGGAACTCCGGTCATCAATCCTGCTACCGGGAATCCCTACTACTTCACGCACGTCGCTACCGGCGGCAACAGTGATGGCTCCTACGAAGATCCTTACGCAACACTCGCCAAAGCCTTCGCCGATCCACGGACACAACAGGGCGATCTGATCGTCTACGACCATCGCGATGCCTCCGAAGCGGGCGACTTTGTGCTCGCTCAGAATACACGCGTCCTTTCGACCGGACCTGCGCAGTACATCAACACCCAGTTCGGACAGCTGCAGATTCCCGACTCGGGCTCGGGGCTGATTCCCCAGATCACCGGCAGCTTCACCATGCATCACAATACCGAAGTCACCGGCTTTAATCTGATCAACGGCAGTGGCCCTGCCATCACCGCCAATGGCGTGGGCAATGTGCTGATCTCCCAGAACACAATCAACAGTTCCTACGCAGGCAGTGCCGTTTATCTGAACGGCCTGACGGGCCCCGTCACCTTTAATCAAAGCCCCATCACTGCAACCAGCGGGACAGCGATCTCCATCCACAACAGCAGTGCCGATGTCACCTTCACCGACAGTATAATCACAGGTACCGGCGCCAACGCCATTGATATTCTGAACTCCAGCGGCACCATTCAGCTCGGTTCGATCACCGCAACCGGCGGAACGACTGCGGTGAATATCGACAACAGCTCGGCGCGCATCACTATTGACGAACTCAACAGTACCAATGCCTCGAACAGCGCCCTGGCCGTCAATCAGCTGACCGGCAGCCTGGAAGTCAAACAGGGTACGATTACCAACAGCGGCGTCGCCGGGGTGCAGCTGACCGACTCCACCGAGATCACGCTCCGCGACCTAACCATCAACACGCCTGCGTCCAATGCGACGGGTACTTCGATTACTGCAACAGGAACCAGCAACCTGCTGGTGGCCAGCAGCGCAATCAATCATGCAGGTGCAGGCACCGCCGTCAGTCTGACCAATTCCAGTGGCACCGTCACCTTCGATCAAACGCCCATCACCAAGGACGACGGTCTCGCCGTTTCGATTTCCGACGGTAATGCGAACATCACATTCACCGGCAGTGACATCACCAACACCGACGGAGAAGGAATCGACATCCAGAATGCAGGCGGTTCCATTCAACTGGGAACGATCACGACCACGAACGGAGCTGTTTCAGCAAACATCAACGGCGGTGATGCTGACATCACCATCGCAGAACTCAACAGCGATAACGCCTCTACCAGCCCACTGGTCATCAACAATCAGACCGGCAGCTTCACCCTCAACGGAGGAACTTTCACCAGCATCGGAACTGCAGGCGCACAGATCACCGACTCTTCCAATGTCACCATCCAGGGTGTGACGATGCAGACCCCGACCACTTACGGGATCTATGCCCAGAACGTGAACGGCCTGAATCTCAACGGCAATACGATTATCGACGTCAGCCTGGATGGGATCTATGTGCAGAATCTCACCGGCACCAGCAGCATCAGCGGTAACACCATTCGCAGCCTGCTCAGTGCCTTCGACAACGCGATTGAAGTTTCAACTTCCGGTGATGCGAGCCTCGATATCGACAACAACATTATCTCCAGCATACTCACGATCGGCAGCAACGGGATTGATGTCACCACAGACGCAGGCAATTCCACGATTAACATTCGCGGTAACCAGATCTCCAGCGTTGCGAACGGATTCGGCGATGCGATTCATTTCACCGGTAATTCCACCGGTACCACAAACCTGACCATCAGCGGCAACACGGTCGAAAATACGCTGGGAATCTTCGGGGATGCCATCGACGTCCGCTACAACGCCGGCTCCGCCACGACCAGTATCGTCTCCAACACCATCGATTCCGACGACCTGCTCAACCTGATGAATGGCGGCATCTATCTGAATCTGAATACCACCGGAGCCACCGAAACCTTCATCGATCAGAACATCGTCTCCGATGACGCCATTGCCGGCCTGCTGAATGACGGGATCTTTGTCGACATCGACCGGGGCACCAACGATACCATCGTGCATGTCACGAATAATGAGCTCGGCGGTTCCACCGACATTCTGGATGACGGAATTCAGATCCGCATGGGCAACAGCGGCGTCAGCAATGTGGCCCATGTGCAGGTCAACGACAACCAGATTTACGGCCTGCTCAACTTCGGGCTCAATGTCAGCGTCGCGAATGCGAACACCATCAGCATGCAGGTCGATGGAAATGACACCAGCCTGCTGACCACGCTCAACTTCCTCAGCGGCCTGGGAGCTACCACAAAGATTGAAGACATCAGCAATCTCTCCGCCAACAACAGCAACGCAATCGTGCTCCTGTTGGGGCTCGGATCCTACCAGAACACCACCGACTGGCTCCTGCCTTAATCCAGACACTCGCTGCATACTGCACAGCCTCCCACCGATTTTATAGTCGGCATACAAACGCGCTAACCGTCATCTTTTACCAGATTTGACTGAGCCGATCTGTACAACACACAGTGTCCACTTCTGATAGTCTGCAGGATTTTACCGTTCAGATTAAAAGTAGTGACAGACGAATATTCCAGATAACCACCGTACTCTCTCTGGAATGGAATCCATGAAACGACTGTGCTTCGCCCTGCTGTTGACCCTGTGTGCCACCGCCAGCCCACTCTCTGCAGATACCTTCGATCCCGAACCGGTAGACCCCGGCTTCGAAGGAGGCCAGGTCAGTGGCGATGTCAGCGAACTGTTCGGCGACTCTGCCTGGTTCGGCCGCTATCGCCCGCATGTCGGTTACCGTTACCAGGCCGGAGACACCATCGGTCGTATCGGCGGACTTTCCTCCTTTGATGCTTTCTTCCCCGTGTTGGAAGGTGATGACAGTGACTGGCTGATGTTCATCGACGCCCGCCTGCTCCTGGGTGACGACAATCACAACCTCGGCTCCAATGTGGGTCTCGGGGCCCGTCAGTATCTCCCCGAATATCAACGGACCATCGGGGGCTATATCTACCATGACACCCGCGATGCCGGCTATGCCAACTTCGATCAGGTTTCCGGCGGTATTGAAACCCTCGGCGATATCTGGGACGCCCGCCTCAACTGGTACGTCCCCACCGGCACCACCCGCAAGCAATACGCCACTACACACGTCAACAATGGTGGGAGCTACCAGTTCATCGGCCACTACCTGTATGGCGGCACATTCACCCGTTACTACCAGGCCGCGATGAAAGGCCTCGACATGGAAGCGGGTGCCAAATTCTACACCAATGACTACATGGACCTCCGCGCCTACGCGGGCTGGTACCACTTCCAGGCTTCCGGAAGCCCTCAGGCCTGGGGCTGGAAATCACGCGTGGAAAGCCGCATTTCGGACATGGTCGCGTTGAACCTCAGCGTACAGAATGACCGCGTCTTCGATACCACAGTCAACTTTTCCGTCGGCATTCAGTGGCCCAGCATCACCGGCCTCCGTAACGGACCCCGCTCCGATCTCAAAGCCTGGGATCGTCTCGGTGAAAGCCCCGAACGGCTTCGCGCCATCGTCGTCGACAACCAGGAAGTCCAGGATCCTAACGGAGGCCTGATTATCAATCCATCCACAGGGAATCCGTACTACTTCATGCACGTCGCCACCGGCGGCAACAGTGACGGTTCCTACGAAGATCCCTACGCGACCCTCGCCGCAGCCTTCGCTGATCCACGGACGCAAGCGGGCGACCTGATCGTCTACGATCACCGCAATGGTTCGGAAACTGGTAACTTCGTCCTGGCTGACAATACACAGGTCCTCTCCGAAGGCCCCGCACAGTTTATCAACTCCCAGTTCGGATCGATCCAGCTGCCCGACTCGGGTACCGGCATCAACCCGGACATCACCGGCAGCTTCACGATGAGTAATAACAGTGTCCTCTCCGGTTTCGATATTACGACCGCCTCTGGAGATTCAATCATTGCCAGCAGCGTCGGAAACATTCGGATTGCCAACAGCACAATCACAAATACATCGACAGGTGCGGGCATTAACCTGAATCAGGTGACAGGCACCATCACTGTAGACAACACTCCGATCTTGAAAACCAATGGACAGGGACTGCGAATTCTCGGCGGTGACGCGGATATCACTTTCACAAACAGCACGATTACAACAAACAATGGTTCAGTCTCTGTCGACATTCAGCAAAATGCAGGCTCGGTTCAGCTTGGCCAGTTGAATATCACAGATTCCAATTATGATGTTTTCATTGCCAGCGGCACAGCGGACGTCACAATCGAAGAATTGAACAGTACTAATTCTGTGAACGGACCTCTCGAAGTCAGTAACCATAACGGCTCCGTAACATTGAATGGTGGTACGTTTAACGGCGGCAGCACGGGAGTCGACATCTTCGCCTCACAGAATGTGACGATCCAAAATGTGACCATGAATGCCCCGACCGGTAGCGGAATCCGAGCCAATGGAATTACGAATTTCAATTTCTCAAACAATACGATCAATAACGCCAGTCAAGATGCGATTACGGTCAGCAATGCCTCCGGGACAGGCACCATCAGCGACAACAAAATCCACAGTATTGTCACCGCCTTTGACAATGCCATTGAAGTCACCACCAATGGGGACACCACCCTCAACATCGACGACAACATCATCACCAGTCTGCTCACCATCGGCAATAATGGCATTGATGTCACCACCAACGCAGGTAACGCTACGGTCAACATCCGTAACAACCAGATCACCAGTATCGCCAATGGTTTCGGGGATGCCATCTCCTACACAGGCAACACCACCGGCGTCATGAATACCACAATCTCCAACAACAAGATTTTCAACACCCTGGGTGGATTCGGCGATGCCATCGACGTCCGTATCAATAACGGCTCTGCGACGACCACCATCAGCCAAAACACGATCGACTCCGACGACCTGGTCAATATCTTCGGCAGTGGCGTCTATCTCAACCTGGACACCACAGGCAGCACTACCTCGTACATCACGCAGAATACCATCTCTGACGATACCAACGCTGCCCTGTTCAACGACGGTATCGCCCTGGACATTGACCGCGGTACCAACCACGATGTCTTTATTAACAACAACGACATTGCCCAGTCCGGGGGAATCTTCGACGATGGAATTGAAATCCTGATGGCCAACGGAATCGGTGCCTCCGCCAATGTCCAGATTCACGAAAATACTCTCAACGGCAGCGCCGGGATTGGCGGACGCGGACTCGATGTCGCCGTCTTCTCACCGGATCAGATCTTCCTGGATGTCATGGATAACACGACCGACACCGCACTCGACTTCTTCGCCGGTCTGGGGGGAACCATCAACATCACCGATCTGCCGAATCTGTCTGCCAACAACAACGGTGCTGCAGTCAACCTGCTCGGACCGGGAACCATCCAGAACGCCCCCTAAGCTTCGGCAATTTCTGCTGAAACTCAGGCTGAATCCAACACTGATTCCCTGCTGAAAGGCATTCACAATTGCACCAGCACTGATGCGTCACAACGCTCAGTCACAGCCCATTACCCCCAACTTAACCAACCGGAACAACTGTCAGAAAGCGTATACGTTTGACGCATCCTGATTGAAGCCCCTGTAGCCTCTCGTCGAAAAAAACTTCAATGGTTTTGATTTAGACGAGAGCATCTACGGGATAGATTCCATGAAGCGGGCCTGGCTGGGATTATTCACATTCTTCTGCTTACCACTAACCTTACTGGCAAGCACACAGGAGACTGCTCCTGCGCCGCAGTCAGAAAACGTCCAGGCAGATGTGGCGGAACTCTTCGGGGATGCCGGCTGGTTCGGCCGCTATCATCCCCATTTCGGCTATCGCTACCAGGCAGGTGATACCATCGGCCGCATCGGCGGCCTCTCTTCCTTCGACGGCTTCCTCCCCCTCTTCGAAGGTGAAGACAGTAACTCCCTGTTCTTCCTCGACGCCCGACTCCTCATCGACTCCGACAGTACGAACCTCGGCTCTAACGTCGGCTTTGGTGCCCGCCGCTATCTTCCCGAATGGGAACACACCGTCGGTGCTTACCTCTACTACGATACACGGAACGCTGGCTACGCTAACTTCAGCCAGGTCTCAGGCGGTGCTGAACTCATCGGCGATTTCTGGGAAGGCCGCCTCAACTGGTATGTCCCCACAGGCACTCGGCGGAAGCAGTGGGGCTCCAGTCTCTCTGGTACAGGCAACTACTATTTCTCCGGCCACTACCTCTACGGCGGGACTCTCACCCGCTTTTACCAGGCCGCGATGACCGGCGTCGACATGGAAGCCGGTCGCAGAGTTCTCACCGGTTTCAATACCGACGTCCGTGCCTTCGCCGGCTGGTACCACTTCCAGGCGCAAGGCAGTCAACAGGCCTGGGGCTGGAAGTCCCGCCTCGAAAGCCGCATCAACGACCAGGTCGCCCTCAACCTCAGCGTGCAGAACGACCGCGTCTTCGATACCACCGTCAACTTCTCCGTCTCCTTTCAGTGGCCCAGCATCACCGGACTTAAAAACGGTCCCCGCATGGACCTCACCGCCCGCGATCGTCTCGGCGAAAGCCCCGAACGACTTCGCGCCATCGTCGTGGATAATCAGAAACACGCCAGCGCCAGCAACACGCTCATTCGTAATCCCGCCACCGGTAATCCCTACTACTTCATGCACGTCGCCGCGGGGGGCAACAGCGATGGCTCTTATGAAGATCCCTACGAAACACTCACCAAAGCGTTTAACGATCCCCGTACCCAGGCAGGTGAGCTGATCGTCTTCGATCATCGGGGCAATTCCGAAACCGGCGACTTCTCTCTCGCCCCCGGTACACAGGTGATGTCCTCAGGCCCCGCCCAGTTCATTAACACCCAGTTTGGTCAACAGCTGCTCCCCGGTTCCAACACCGGACTCTTCCCGCAGATCAACGGCAGTTTCACCATGAATGATCGCACCCTGCTCTCCGGCTTCCGGATTGTCACAATCGACGAAAGCCCCTCCATCAGGGCCGACGGGGCACAGCAGATCACAATCACCCACAATACGATCACCAACGATGCGAATAACGGTATCTTCCTGAAAAACGCACGCGACATCTTCATCCGCAACAACACGCTGCAGGCCATCGATGACGACATGATTGAAATCGTCACCAGTTCCGGCCAGATCGTCATCGCGGATAACACCCTCAGAAGTCTGGCCAGCGACGCAGGCCCGGCCGTCTTCGGCGATGCCATTTCCATCTCCGTCAATGACGACGCCCAGATCGACATCGATCGCAACACGATCACCAGCGAAGTCCAGGGCTCCGACTACGGCATCAATATCACCGCCAACGCCGGCGATATTACTACCCGCATCCGCGACAATATTATTACCGGCTTCGACTTCTCTCTCGCAGGAGGCATCAAGTATCAGGGCAACTCGACCGGCACCGCACACACCACCATCTCAGGCAATACCATCTTTAATGACGACGGTCCACTCACAGGATCTGGCGTCTTTAACGGCATTCAGGTCAGTCATCTGAACGGTTCTGCAACGACGGACATCATCGACAATAAAATCGTCACCAACGACCACGCGACACTCGGCAGGGCAATCTGGCTCGAACTGCAGACCGCGGGAGCCACTACTACCAACGTCAGCCAGAACCTGATCTCGGATCCCGATGATTCAGAAGTCTTCGCCTATGGCTTCATCGCCGACATCAGTCTGGGCACCAGCCATGACATTTTCCTCACGAACAACACCTTCGGCCCCAACCAGTACAACTTGCGGACCGACGTGAAATCCGGAGCAGCAGCCCGGATGCGCATCAATCAGAACAACTTCACCAACAGCGCCAATACCGCCGAAGACCTGCTGATTTACTCTGAAGATTCCGGCTCCGAACTCTGTATGGAGATCTTAAACAACACCGCGTATCATCTGTTTGAATTCAGCACCAACTTCGGAGGCGTTATCAAAATCGAAGATCTGCCGAACCTCTCGACGAACAACAACAACGTCCCTGTAATCACTACTGGAAATGTCATCAATATCGCGGACTGCTTCCCGTAGAATTATCGCTTCCGACAGACCCACGATTAGATGTCGTAATACATCGCGAATTCAAAGGGATGAGGACGCTCACGCAAAGCGGCCACTTCGTGGCTGGTCTTATACCAGATCCAGGTATCGATCACGTCTTCAGTGAAGACATCACCCACCAGCAGGAACTTGTGGTCGTCGCGTAAAGCCTGCAACGACTCTTCCAGCGAAACCGGAACACCCGGCAGTTCGGCCAGTTCATCGGGTTTCAGATCATAGATGTCTTTTTCCAGCGGATGCCCTGGATCGATCTTGTTCTGAATCCCGTCCAGCATCGCCATCAGTACTGCTGACATCGCCAGGTACGGGTTCGAAGACGAATCGGGGCAGCGGAATTCAAACCGCTTGTTTTCCGGATGCGGACTGTGTACCGGAATCCGGATTGCCGCAGATCGGTTACGGTAACTGTAAGTCAGATTGATCGGTGCTTCAAACCCGGAGATCAGACGTTTGTAACTGTTCGTCGTGGGACAGCAGAACGCAAACAACGCAGGAGCATGTTTGAGGATTCCCCCCATCGCGTACATTCCCAGTTCGCTGAGTCCCCCGTAACGGGAACCCGCAAACAAAGGCTTGCCCTCTTTCCAGAGTGACATATGCAGATGCAGACCCGAGCCGTTATCGTTCCACAACGGTTTCGGCATGAATGTGGCTGATTTGCCATACTTGGCCGCCACGTTCTTCACAATATATTTGTACCGCAGCAGGTTGTCCGCCGTCTTCAGCAGCGGAGCATATTTCATGTCAATTTCGCACTGACCGCCGGTCGCCACTTCGTGGTGCTGGGCCTCCACATCGACGCCGCAATCCATCAGTGCCAGCATCATTTCGGTACGGGCTTCCTGCAATGTGTCAGCCGGAGGTACCGGGAAGTAACCCTCTTTGTGTCGAATCTTGTAACCGGCGTTCGGACCACTGCCCGCTTTACCCCGGTTCCACTGCCCTTCGATACTGTCCACATGGTAATAGCATTCGTGCTCATTCTGGTCAAAACGGACATCATCGAAGATGAAGAACTCCGCTTCGGGGCCAAAATTGGCTACATCCGCGATTTTTGTGGACCGCATGTAGCTTTCTGCTTTTCGGGCAACATTGCGCGGATCTTTGGCATAATCCTCGCGCGTGATCGGGTCCTGGATGTTACAGGTCATCACCAGCGTATTAGGCATGAAGGGATCAACAAAGGCGGTATCCGGCTGCGGAACAACCAGCATGTCGCTTTCGTTAATCGCTTTCCAGCCCCGCATCGAAGAGCCATCAAAGCCGAAACCGTCTTCGAAGCTCTTTTCTACTAAGATCTTAGCAGGAATCGTAAAATGTTTTTGTGTCCCGGGAAAATCCATAAACCGCAGGTCAATGGCCTGAATTTCCCGTTCACGACAGAGGGCGAGCACTTCCCGAGGAGTCATCGTTGTATCCTGATTCAAGTAAGTCATTCATCGAAGATTCTATGTGATTACTGAATAACTTAATAATGCAAAACATATACCATTCCCGAAATTTGCACAATAATCAGGCACATGGGAAATCATGTACACTCACCCGCCTCACTCGTGGCGAGGTTTAACCCTTACGACCCGTATAGTCCGTCACCAGAGAATTGATCTCGCTCTGATACGTCTCCTCTCCTTCCCACAGGATCCCGGGCAGCAGATCCCCGAACGCATTCAGCTCCAAAATCAGGGCCTGACGAAATCCGGGGGTCAGCAGCAAATCAACGCCCACCTGGAAACTCTCCGGATAAACACCCGCCGCCTGCTCACAGACTTCCATCAACGCACGCCATCGCTCGGGACCGAGAAGCTCCTGCAGCCGCTCACCATCGCCTCTCCGGTTCCCCAGGTGCAGATTCGTCAGCGGGCCCCGACTCTCCCGCACCACAGTGTGCCGGGCCTGACCAGCGATCACCACCACTCGCAAATCAAACGTCCTGCCATGACTGAGCGCCGCTTTGGGCATCCACCGCTCCACATGCACCCTTTCCCGACACAGTTCATCGATCAGCGTGCGGATTTCTCTCAGATCGGTGTACCGTCGGACCTTCAAAGAATTATAAAGGCGCGTCTGCCCGTCCTGCATCACCAGCTCCGTAGAGGTGATCGCTTCGATCCGGCGGGATTTTTGATGCAGCGCCACCACGCCCGAAGCGGAAGAGGCATGTGCCAGCTTGAGAAAAACACGTCGCTCATTCCGCTGTCGCATGATGGTTAGCAGTTCATCGAACGTATGAATCTCCGGAAACGCCTCGGGAACCGCACACCCCGCCTCCCTGCACCGGGCATGACAGGCCCGTTTATCAAACAGCTCCCGAATATCAGCTGGAGGATTCAACAGTCTGATGGATTCGATCCCCGACAGACACTTACCGATTTGAATCAGCAGGCTGCAATAGCCCATGTACCACTGTCGCGGATGCAGAATCAAACCGTGGTCATACTCCAGCCTCTCGATCTGACGCGGAGACAGAAAGGGGTTTCCTTCCACTTCGGCCGCAGCCACGCCTCGGGCCAGCAGTCCTTTTTCGACGGCGAAGTTTTCTCCGGGAGACTCGATCCGCACAATGTCACCCGGTCGAATGATGTCCCGGAGACAATCCACGTCTTGCAGCAGTCGTTCATACGAAACGACACGGGCCACGGGTTGCCCCTGTGATTCCAGGGCCTGTTGAAACAGGTGGACTCTTCGATTCTCCGGGTTACCAATAATGACGAACTGAGAAGACATCGAACTGATTCAAAATCCCTTATTCAGAGACCGCACAGTAACGTTCCATTTCGCCATCGTACTCATCTGGTTCCTGCTGATCGCTGACATCGACGTCGATCTCCAGGTCGCTCAACTTTTTGCACATCTCATCGCTCAGATAATGAAAATGCAGATCCAGCTTTTTCAACTGGTTCAACCGATTGCAGTCCAGCAGGGCCTGGGCTCCCTCATCGCTCAGGGTCCCCAGTGACAGATCGACTACCTCGATCTGGTTCAGAATCGGTGCCGCTGCGATCGCCTTGGCGATCTCATCCGAGAACATGCTGTTCCGCAGTCCCAGATACTTCAGTTTGGGAAACAGGGCACCGGTCAACAACGGCTCCACATCGGCTATGCTGGCATCTCCACCATACTCGTCCGTCCCCAGCCACAGCTCCAGGTGTTCCAGTTCCGGGAGAACAGCAGCAGTCACTTCCTGAACGACATCCGCTCCCAGTCCCCCCGCTTCGATAACCAGTGTTTTCAAATGCTCGTGATTCACCCGTCCCAGGCTGAGGTCGTTCGCTCCCCGAATGCGTAACTCCTCCAGCTGGGGAAACGATCTGAGCAGCGGTGACAGATCGGCCTGGCCGATCCAGGAGATTTCGCTTTCTTCAAATGTGATGTCACCGAAAAACAGGTGCCGCAATCCGGTCAGCAGATCACTGGAATCAAGCAGCTGATCGACGACGGTCTCTGCCCCGGATCCCTCGTAGGCACCATCCCAGCAGCCAATCACCAGTGCAGTCACTTTGCCGATCTGAGGATGACTCAGATACTTCTCCAGCAGATCGGAGAATTTCATCCCCTGCTGTTCCCGCTCGTATCCCAGCGTGAGTCGATAGGCCACGCCCGATGCATCCTGAATACCCGTTTCCGGATCGAATTCCCTGACAGGCAAGCCCCCGAATTCATCCACATGAGAATCGATGGTCATTGAAAGCTCCTCATAGTACTGCTGGTGACGAATTGACATCTTCTCCCGAACACTTATACAATAGAACAGTTCAACAATGCAATCCTCTGCAACTGGAAATTCACAGGGTCTTCACCTCGGCATGAGGGGCTCAGGGATCATCATTCTCAAACACACAAAGGCGGCCTTCGCGGAATCCCATGCTCCCCAATGCAGATATCAAAGCCATCCTGTTTGACCTCGATAATACGCTCCTCGATCGCAGTACAGCGGTGCGTCGCTATTTCACACAGCTCCTGCAGGATGCGTCCCCGCCCCTGCCCGAGGATGAATTCGAACTCACGCTGTTAACCATCCTGGCCCGCGACCGACTGGGCTACGAAGACCGCGCCGCATTCTTTGACTGGGCCGCCACGACCTGTTTTCCTGACTGGACTCCAGCTGAACTCTGGTCAGATTTCCGCGAGAAACTGCCCCGGATGATCGAACCCGATCCTCTGTGCCTGGAACTCCTGCAACGATTGCAACCGCACTACGCGCTGGCCGTCATTACCAACGGTTCCGCAGAACTCCAGCGCGCGAAAATCGAAGCCGCCGGCATCGATCAACTGATCAGTCACATCTGGATCTCTGAAGAAACGGGCGCAGCCAAACCGGATCGAGCCATCTTTACACAGGCGTTAGCGGCACTGGGAGTCACTCCCCAGCAGGCCCTGTTCGTCGGCGATCATCCACATCAGGACATCTCCGGCGCCCGGCATATCGGTATGCACACCTGCTGGATGCAAATGGACCGCACATTCCCCGGGGAATTCCCCGAGCCGCACTGCCAGATTTCTTCACTCGATTCACTACAATGTCTGGTACCATGATTGATGCACGCGCCTGCCTGGGCACACACGACATCCTGTTGCTGACCCTCGACTCGCTCCGCTTCGATGTCGCAACCCGTGCGCTGCAACAGGGACTGACCCCCAACCTGGCCCGCCTGCTCCCCGAGACCGGCTGGGAACGCAGACATTCACCTGGCAACTTCACCTATGCCGCTCACCAGGCCTTTTTCGCCGGGTTCCTCCCGACTCCCGTAACACCAGGCAAACATCCGCGACTGTTCGCCCTCGAATTTCCCGGCAGTGAAACCATCGCTCCAGAGACCTGTGTCTTTTCTTCAGACAACATCGTTACCGGACTCGCAGCACAGGGTTACCACACGCTCTGTATCGGCGGCGTCGGCTTCTTCAACAAACAGAGTCCGCTGGGCAATGCCCTGCCCGGACTGTTCCAGGAAAGCCACTGGTATCCTTCCTTCGGCGTGACCGACCGACACTCCACCCGGCACCAGGTCGATTTCACTCTCGAACGACTCCAGCAGCTACCGGCTGAGCAACGCCTCTTTCTGTTCCTCAACGTTTCAGCCACGCATCAGCCCAGTTGTATTTTCAAGGAAGGTGCACTTGTGGATTCCGTTGACACCCAGATCGCGGCCCTCGCCTATGCCGACGCACAAATCAGCCCCCTCATCACAGCCCTGCAACAGCGGGCTCCACTACTCTGTATCATCTGCTCCGACCATGGAACCACCTTCGGCGAAGACGGCTACCAGGGACACCGACTCGCACATCCGCTGATCTGGGATGTCCCCTATCTCGAATGCCTGCTCCCCCAGACCGGAGGTCCGGCATGAGCCATCTGCAGACACTGCTCGCGGAAACGCCCTACCTCGCCTACAGCTACGCCTATCCGCACAAGTCCGCTTATCGCCCGTTCGCGCGACCGCTGCCCCTCCAGCAGATCTGGGAACCCGAAGACCGCACTGATTTATCGCTTTACTTACACCTTCCCTTTTGTGAATACCGCTGTGGTTTCTGCAACCTGTTTACCCTCTCGAATCCCCAGGACGATCTCGCAGCTCAATATCTGCAGCAACTCCGCATCGAGGCCCGGCAGGTTCGCGATCAACTGCCCGACTTCCATTTTTCTCAGCTCGCGATCGGGGGCGGCACTCCCACATATCTCGAGCCGAATGAACTCGCCCAACTATTTGACATTCTCCAGCAGGAACTGAATACCAGCCCGGCACAACTCCCCTGCAGCCTTGAAGCTTCCCCCGCGACATTGACGGCAGAAAAAGTTGCATTGATACACGACCTGGGAATCGACCGTATCAGTCTCGGCATCCAGTCGTTTGACGAACAGGAGGCCCTCAGCATCGGTCGTCCGCAGAAACGACGTGAAATTCTTGAGGCGCTGGAACTGGTTCGCAATGTCGGTATTCCCACACTGAACCTCGATCTGATCTACGGTGCCGACGGACAGACGGTCGACAGTTTTCGCGACTCGCTTCAGCAGGCACTCGCCTTCCAGCCGGAAGAACTCTATCTCTATCCCCTCTATGTCCGCCCGCTCACCGGCCTGGGACGCAAACCGCAGCAGTGGGACGATCATCGCCTGACACTCTACCGCACCGGCAGGAACTTCCTGCTCGAGCGGGGCTACACGCAACACTCTCTCCGCATGTTTCGCCGGACAGACGCGATCCAGCCTCACGACACACAGTACTGCTGTCAGACCGATGGCATGATCGGCCTGGGCTGCGGTGCCCGCTCCTATACCAGCCGCATTCACTACTCCAGCGAATACGCGGTCGGCCGCACTGGTGTGGCGGCCATCATCGCACATTATCTCGAACAGGAACCGGAGTCCTTCGCCTCGGCCCACTATGGAGTGGAACTGGATCGGGAGGAACAGCAGCGGCGGTTTCTGATCATGTCGCTTCTGCAGACGACTGGCCTCTCCCGCGACTTCTACGCGCGGACCTTCGGCGGAGATGTCCTCAACCAGTTCCCCGATCTGCAGGAACTGGAAGAACACGGGCTCGCACGAATCACCGCCGATACGATCATTCTCACCCCCGCCGGTCTCGAACGATCAGACACCATCGGCCCCTGGCTCTACTCGGAACAGGTCCTGCAGCGTATGGAGACGTTTCAATGTCACTGAAACTCAGCATCCTCTATCGCGGTCCTCTCTCCAGTTGTAACTACGACTGTCATTACTGCCCTTTCGCCAAGCGCCACGAAACCGCCGCGGAACTGAAAACCGACCGACTCGCTCTCGAACGCCTGGTGGACTGGATCAAAGGCCGCCGCGAAGATTCGCTCTCCCTGTTCTTCACCCCCTGGGGAGAAGCACTCACCCGCCGCTGGTATCAATCAGCCATCTGTGAACTGACCCGCCTCCCTCAGATTGAGAAAATCGCTGCCCAGACCAATCTCTCATACGATCTGCAATGGATTGAAAACGCCAACGTCTCCCGGCTCGCACTCTGGTGTACCTTTCACCCCTCGCAGACAACGCGGTCCCGTTTTCTCTCACAGTCACGCAGACTGACCGAGCTCGGCGTCGCACACAGCGTCGGTGCAGTCGGGCTCCCCGATGATCTGCCCGAAATCGAACGGCTGCGTGCAGAACTTCCCGACAATATCTATCTCTGGGTCAACGCTGCCAAAAGTTCCGGCGTGGATTATCGCGGCGAGTTACTGGATCGCTTCACGGCCATCGACCCGCTGTTTCAGCTCAACACCCAATATCATGCAAGCCTCGGACGCAGCTGCCGGTGCGGCTCCAGTGTGATTTCGGTTGACGGGGCCGGCGACATCTATCGCTGCCACTTCATCAAACAGCCACTGGGAAACATTTAT
Source organism: Gimesia chilikensis (assembly GCF_008329715.1). Lineage (GTDB taxonomy): Bacteria > Planctomycetota > Planctomycetia > Planctomycetales > Planctomycetaceae > Gimesia > Gimesia chilikensis. The sequence goes on from NZ_VTSR01000008.1 coordinate 36,845, forward strand.
GAACCCGGATTTGCAGACACACTCATCGATCGCCCCTGTTCAAACCAGACCTGTGGCTGTCACATCGGTTATGTACACATGGATGAACTGCAGCTTTACCCGGTCTTTGGGAGCGGTATACTGGAACGCATCCCCGCGGAATTTCACCTGCGCCCGGCAAAATAACTTCCTGCGCAGTACCTAAGTCGTTTACCCAAACGAAGTACGCCGTGAATCTTAAAAACTTCACACACGCTTCACAGTCCCACGCTTTACAAACCCGGACCGCCTGCCCCTATAATATTGTACTACCCGCCCATACTTCTTAGACCGATTTCAACCGCTACAACACGACTTGAGGAAACTATGAAACGCGCTGCTGTATCCAGCCTGTTCGCGCTGACTTTACTTGCAATCTGTTTACCCGTCTCCGCCAAAAAACCGGAGGCAGATCATATTCGCAAGCTCCAGACCGAAGCCATTCGTAATAAGAAAAGCCCCGTTGCACACTGGGGGCTCGAACCCGAAAAATATATCCAATGGTCCAACCATTCGCTGCGGCTGATTCCCGTCTACACCTTCGGCACCAAAGACGCCGGCCAGGGCATTGATCTCAATTCTTACACCGGTGTGAACAGCCCCTATCGCGATTCGAAAAAGCTGGAAGCCATTTATGGATACTCGCCTGCCAACACTGTAAACCCCAAGGCAGACTACCTGGACCAGACCAACCTCTACAATATCCAAGAAGCAGCTCTGAAAGCCGGTAAGAAGAACATCATTCTCTTCGTCTTTGACGGCATGGACTGGCAGACGACCAAGGCCGCTGCCCTGTATTACTCCAAGGGTGACAAATACAAAGGTGGACGCGGCACTGGTCTCCTCTTCCAGGACTACCCTGCTGCAGGCACCTCGCAGTTCGGCTACATGGTGACTGCTCCTCATAATGCCGCCACCAACGTGGATGTCGATAAGCAGACCGTGCTTAATCCGGGTGGTAAAATCCGAGGGGGCTATAATGCGGAAAAAGGGGGTCCTAACCCCTGGACTCCCGGCAACGACATCAAATATCTGATCAGCAGTCCCAGCAACAATTACGGAGAGCACGCCTATCCGGACTCGGCAAACACCGCCACTTCGATGACCGCGGGAATCAAGTCCTACAACAATGCCATCAACGTGGATCCCACCGGAGCCCCGGTGATGACCATCGCCCACCAGGCACAGCAGGACGGCTATTCTGTCGGTGTCGTCACCAGTGTTCCCATTACGCACGCCACTCCCGCTGCCGCCTACGCACACAACGTCAGCCGCAACGATTACCAGGACCTGGCCCGCGACCTCGTAGGACAGACCTCGATCTCACATCCGGAAGAATCGCTGCCCGGACTCGATGTCGTTCTCGGCGGTGGACACGGCACAAAAGAAAAAGCCAGCGGCGCTAAATCGCACGGCAAAAACTTCGTCCCCGGCTGGAAGTACATCTCTGAAGAAACCATCAAACAGGCCGATGTCAAAAACGGTGGAAAATATACCGTCGCTCTCAGAACAGACGGCGTGGAAGGGAAAGCCGGCCTCCAGAAAGCAACTCAGGCCGCCATCAAAAACAAGACCCGCCTACTGGGTGTGTACGGCGTCGGAGCTCATGCAGCTCACCTCCCCTTCCAGACGGCGGACGGCGATTACCAGCCCGCCCCCGGCAAGACGAGTGCCGAAACATACTCAGCCGCCGACATCAAGGAAAACCCCACTCTGGCTGATATGACCGAGTCAGCCCTCGATGTGCTCAGCCAGAACAAAAAAGGATTCTGGCTGCTCGTCGAAGCCGGCGATGTCGACTGGGCCAACCACGATAACAACCTCGACAACTCCATCGGTGCTGTCAAAAGTGGGGAAGCCGCCTTCAAAGTCATCACCGACTGGGTCGAAAAGAACAGCAACTGGAAGGACACCGTCGTAATCCTCACCGCCGATCATGGGCACTACCTGCACATCGATCAGCCCGAGGCCCTGATTCCTCCCAGTGCGAAAAAACAGAAGTAACGCAGGCTGACTTCAGTTCGCCTGCAACTTCGGTTGTGTTGGCTGCAGCACGCTGGTATCGAGCATCGCTCGCACCAGCTTCTGCGCCACCGGCCCAGCCACACGACTCCCCGAACCGCCATGCTCGATCACCACGGCAAATGCGTACTTCGGTCGCTGTGCGGGCACAAACCCCGCAAACCACGCATGGTCGTTCTTGCCGCCTCCGTTTTCCGCGGTCCCCGTTTTACCGGCAATCGTAACTTCCTTGAGACGCACCGTTTTATAACCTGTCCCCCGTGGATGCGCGACCACCTCAATCAAACCTTCCCGCACCCGTTCCAGCGTGCCGGGATGAATGCCACTCACGTATCGCCGCGGATACGAAATCATCTGCCGCGTCGTCGTGGATGATTCCGCGGAAGGCACCACACTATGCGCTAAATGAGGCACGACCATTTCACCGTCATTGGCCACCACCGCCATCAGCCGCGCAATCTGCAGGGGTGTCACCGTCAGCCGCGACTGACCAATGGCCATGCCCAGTGTGTCCCCGGGATACCAGGGCGATTTCTTCTCAGACTTAGGCGGGGTGGGATCAGGCAAATGACCGCCCCGCTCTCCCGGGATGTCGATCCCCGTCGGTTTGCCGAACCCCAGTTGATCGGCCCAGTGATGAATCGCCTCCGGTCCCATCGTTCGGGCCGCCTGGAAGAAATAGACGTTACACGATTCCCGCAGCGCCCGCGTCAAAGTCAATTCATTATGCCCCACACCAAAGTGCCGGTAGATATAGTCGCGATGACGATCGGGCCGATCCAGATAACCGCGGCAGATAAACGGTTCATCAGGGTCCACCTTACCGCTTTCCATGAGGGCAATCGAAGTCAGCGCCTTGAATGTCGAACCCGGGGGCAACATCATCTGTGTCGCCCGGGGAAACAACGGACGTCGTGGATCATTCAATACGGCCTGCCACTCTTCCGGGGTCGGATGCAGCAGCAGATTCAGATCGTAGCGCGGCGCGGAAGCCGTCGCCACGATCGCCCCGGTGCGAACATCAAGTACGACAATACAACCACCGGCCGCGGGGTCGGTCTGCTCCGCAGGTTGCTCCTCGGTCCCCACGCGCAGTTCCTGCAGTGATTCATCCAGCAGGTCCTGCACCTGGTCCTGCAGACCCGTGTTCAAAGTCAGCACTACGTCATCGCCCGACTTCGGCTCGCGGATAATCTCGGTACGGATAATCTCCCCCTGCCGGTTCCGAACCACTTTTTTCAAGCCTCGCAGGCCGCGCAGGTATCGGTCGTAGGTTCGCTCGACCCCCATCTTGCCGATCCGGTCCCCTTCCTTGTAATCCAGTGGATCTCCCTCAGGAAACCGCTGCTGCCGAGCCTTCAATGTCTTCTCATCAATCCGATGACGAATCCCAATTTCGTGGGGTGCCAGCGTTTTCTGCGGATATTCCCGCAACGTCGCCACCTGGATGTGAATGCCCGGAAACCGCTCCGGATGTGCCGAGATGGCCAGGGCAATCTCCCGGGGAATCCCGGAAGCCAGCGTGTGATAATCCAGCTCTTCCCGCACCACAATCCGCTCACGCCGTGGACGACGCGGGGGCCGCGTTAAGGCATCTTTGAACAAGGTCCAGAATTTCTGCAGCTGATCCTGTTCTGCATTGGCCTGCGTTTCCACATCAGAATCGTCGGACGAACTCACCCCTTCTTTTTGAGCGGCACGCTCATTCACACTTTCGATAATCGTCTCAACGCGTTGTTGTACGTCCCTGCATGAGGTCTGCAGTTCCTCAGGGCTGGTCTTCATCACCTGTGCCAGTTCGTCCCATAACTGCTGTCGTCGCGCCAGCACTTTCTCCTGGGCCGCCTCAACCTTCTCCCGATTGCGGCGTTCCACCGGTTCGAGCAGCGTCAACGCCTGCTGTTTGAGCCACCTCGGATTCGGCGGTTCTTCCAGCCAGCGGTAATGGGCCTGCAGGTCAAAGCGTTCGACATCCAGTGCCAGCACGCGACCATCAATGGAAACGATCCGCCCGTCACGGCTTGGTATGCTTTCGAATGATTCCGTCGTTTTCCCGAACTGTGAATAAAAGTGTTCCGCATTCATCATCTGAATGAAGAGTAACCGTCCACTGACCGCCAGCAGGGGGACCACCAGAATCAAACCCAGCAGAAACACACGAACGCCGGGCAGACGATCTACCTGAAACGACTGGCCCGCGGCCTCGTTTTCCAGTGTCATATGATCATTGCCGAGACGGTTTCGCATTAGAAATTCAGTTCCTCAAGTCCCCTGTCAGGGACACTCATCAATGAGAATAACGAGAGGTGTAAGCACGTGTTCCCGCAAGCGAGGAACCACCGGAGACAGGCAGCAGTGCCTTCCCGATCTTGCACAGTAGTAAAACAGACAGTCCCACCGCCGACGAATAGAGCGCATTTCCTGCAGAGACAGGCAGCAGACTCGTCAACGTCTCCACAGCAGGCAAGCTCCCCTGGTTCACAATCTGAAACAGCACATCAAAGGCCAGCGCCATCGTGGTGAAGACTGACGCACGACTCACAAGCGAACGCAGTTCGAACTGCACCTGAATACGATAGACGAACCAGCAGAGCGCGGTCACCACCAGCACACCCGTTCCCGGGTGAGCATCATCAAAGGTTTCACAGATGATGCCGACCAGAATCGCCCAGACGAACACCTGCGCATCTCGTAACCAGAACAGTGCCAGGCAGAGCACGACCAGCGGCAGATTGGGACGGCTGCCCGCCACAATCATTTCGGACGCCAGCCCGACCTGGGCAATCACCGCCAGATAACAGAGCAGCAGTAAGCTGAAGAATTTCAACGTCGATTCCTTTCTCAGTTCGCCAACAGCCGTCGCGGATTGATAATCTGTCGCAGCACACTCACCTGGCGCACTTCAGACAGCTTCACCGCCGGTTCCACAACGATCTTCCAGTACGGTGCCCCACGGGGAAGCTCGGCTTCGATCACCCGCCCGTAATACATCGGCTGCCCCAGCGTCGACTGCATGCTCAGGGGAAGTTCACGATCGACTTCCCCCGTGTAGACTTCCTGTCCCACCTGGATCGATTCGGTCGGGGGGATCTGTAACAGTTCGCATTTTCCTTCACCGCGTCCCACCAGAATTCCATCCGTTCCCAGTTGCAGCCCCTGTTCGGTCTTACGGGCAATCCGGGCCGAGCCACGATAGTTAACCGACGTAATCGGAATCAGCGTACTCGTCCACTTGCCGACTTCGCTGATCTTACCAATCACCGCCTGTCCCACATAAAGCGAGTAGCCTGCTTTCACACCCTGCGCCGTTCCCTGATCGATCACAGGCAGATCCGACTGCAGCACAAACGAAGATTCAAATACGCCCTGCGCACCGCCCTGATTCAACAACCGTCCTTCTCTCAAGAGCGCAATCGAGGCTTCTCCCAGAACGTTGGCTTCAATCAGATCGGGAACCAGCAAACGGTCACTCTGATGGGTGTCGTAATCGGGCGCTCCCGTACGCCTGAGCTGGGCAAGTTCGTCAGCCAGTCGTAGCCGTTCCAGCGCGAGTCGACGGTTCTCTTCTTCCACTGCCGCGAGTTCGCATTCCAGTTGTTCCACTCGACCGTCAGGCACATTCGTTTTGACTTCCGGGACATCCCGTTTCTTCAAGGTCTGTACCAGCGATAATCCAGGACGCACCGCATCCCGAACCAAATTCGACAGTCGGCTGGAGTACTCCTGCGGAACAACGTACAGACCGACCCCGATGGTCACCGCCAGGAGTACCAGCTTGATCTCTGCTGATCGGGATTCGCGTTTCATCGATCCGGGCTCGTCCTTTTAAAAGTCACCTTCGCCATTATCAAAGGCATGCCGCCACTGGCTCAGATGTTCCAGGCAGATCGCCGTTCCGCGGGCCACGGTCCGCAGTGGATCCTCATCCACCCGCACCGGAATCCCCAGCTGTTCGCTCATGTAATATTCCAGCCCCCGCAGCAGAGCACCACCACCCGTGAGGACCATGCCGTTATCCGCGAGATCCGCCACCAGTTCCGGCTTGCACTGTTCGATGGTCTGTTTACAACAGTTCAGAATCGATTCCAGCGGACCATGCAACGCATCGCGTAATTCTTCGCTGGTCACAATCGCTTTCCGCGGAATACTGCTGATCGTATCCAGGCCCTTGACCTCACCGGTCAATTCCTGCTCCAGTGGATAAGCACTGCCCAGTTCCAGCTTCAGATCCTCTGCGGTCTGCACGCCAATCCGCAACGAGAAATGCTGCTTCATGTATTCCACGATCGCTTCATCACACTTGTCGCCGCCAATCCGCACCGAATTGCTGACCACTGTATCGCCCAGACTCATGATGGCCACTTCGCTCGTCCCGCCACCGATGTCACAAACCATACTCGCCATCGGTTCAGAAATCGGCAGCCCGGCACCAATGCCCGCCGCCTTGGATTCTTCAATCAGGTAGACTCGTCCGGCGCCTGCTCGTTCGGCACTGTTGAACACGGCTCGCCTTTCGACCGGCGTGATACTGCCCGGCACCGCAATCACAACCCGCGGTCGCAAACCACGCGAATGATGACGGGCCTTGAGAATGAAATACCGCAGCATCGACTCGCAGAGTTCGAAGTCGGTGATCACACCTTCCTTCAGAGGTCGTACGGCGATGATGCTGTCCGGCGTGCGCCCCAGCATCTGCTTGGCCAGCTTTCCGACGGCGGTTCCTTTGCCCAGAATCTTGCGGCTGCCTTTATGCAACGCCACTACCGAGGGTTCGTCCAGCGCAATCCCCTCGCCCTGGATCGCGACGAGTGTATTCGCCGTTCCCAGATCGATCGCCAAATCAGGACAGAGCCATTGACGTAAACGGTGCAGCATCCTTGCACTACCGCTTCATGGAAAAAGAAGAACTGAGTGGATAAGAAACAGTCGACAATCTCATCGATCAACCGACGAGACGCCTGTGATTCACATAACATCCTGTTAAGATTGGGAAAATGTATTCGAGATGGTGAGTTTCTGCAAGATGCAGTTTTGAAACTAATACATCGCCTTTAAAACAGGAAAACCTGGCAATCCTGGATAGCATTTCGGGAGTTGGATTCCCCCCCGACACTGCTATAATCCCATTATCCTTGAACTTAGAGAGTGAACCCCTGCCCGATGTCGAACCCGGACGACGAACAAGAACTGGATGATAATCCACCCCAGGATCAGCAACTTTTAATTCTGGGCGGCTCCCTGTTCTCCATCGGCATCATCCTCGCTGCTTTCGGATTTGGCTGGGCTCTGGATATCAACCCGCTGACGAATCTGAACTGGAGCTGGTCGGCACTCATCATCGGCACGCTGGCTGCGCTGCCCATGTTCGGATTCTTTCTACTCACGATGAAACTCCCCTTCCAGGCATTTCACAAGATCAATCAGTTTCTGCTCGACGAAATCGGCCCCCGTATTGACAAGGCGTCTGTGCTGGAAGTGTTCATCCTCTGCATCTTCATCGGTCTGGGAGAAGAACTGCTCTTTCGCGGCGTTCTGCAATCCTGGTCCAACCAGTTTGGTGTGGTCTACGCCATCATCTTCACCAATCTGCTCTTTGGCATTCTACACTCGGTCACCCGCGTCTACGTCGTCGTCGCGTCACTGATGGGCGTCTACCTCAGCCTGCTGCTGATCCTCTTCACGCCTCAGAACCTGCTGATCCCCATCACCACACACACGGTCTACGACTTCCTCTGCTTCATGATGCTCATCCGCATCTACCGCCAAAAAACAGCCGAGACCGCTGCTGACTGATTCTGGCACAGGCCGTAAAAAAAGCAGGACGGGCTCTCCTTAACCCGTCCTGCTTTAATTGGCATCCGTTCCAGATTTACTTGTTCTTCGGAATCCGGGGATCCCGTTTCAGAGGCAGTGAAACCTGTTTGCCGGTCCAGGAAGACTGATAGATCGCCAGAATGATTTCGACACTCTTACGACCATCGTTACCGTCTACCAGCGGCTTTTTGCCGGTCTTGATCGACTTGATGAAGTCTTTCAACTGTTCCATATGCCCGGCGTAAGAGATCGCCGAAGGATCGCTGGCACCGCCGGTGTTACCGGTCGACTTACCCAGCTCTTCACGGATCTTCGCATCACGGGCCTGTTCTTTGGAGAACTCCCAGTGCAGTACGTCGTCCTGCTCGATGATCACGGTTCCCTCGGTACCCGAGATTTCCGTCTTCTTGAGCAGACCGGGATAGACACTGGTGGTCGCCTCGATCACACCCAGGGCACCATTTTTGAAGCGAATGGTAGCCACGCCGGTATCTTCGACTTCGATCCGCTCGTGAGCCAGGGTGCCGGTCATCCCGTTCACATCGGCCACTTCACCCATGAACCAGAACAACAGGTCGACGTTATGAATCGCCTGATTCATGTAAGCGCCGCCGCCGTCCAGTTTCCAGGTACCGCGCCATCCGCCGCTGTCGTAGTACTCCTGTGTCCGCCACCATTTGACGTAGGTATCGCCCAAGGTCAACTTGCCGAAGCGGCCTTTCTCGATGGCCTTCTTCAGTTCCATGTTGGCAGCACCGAAGCGGGACGGCATGATTGTCGCCAGCTGAACTTTATTTTTCTTACAGGCGTCGATGATCGCATCACACCGTTTCAGTGTGATTTCCAGCGGCTTTTCCACAACGACGTGCTTGCCGGCATTTGCGGCAGCGACCGCCGGATCCATGTGGGCTCCACTGGGAGTGCAGATGGTGACGACGTCCACTTCCGGATCGGCCAGCATCTCATCCAGCTCATGATAGGCTGTGCAACCATTCGCTTCTGCAAACTTGTCAGCTGATGCTGGAAACTGATCATAACAGGCGACCAGCTTGGCACCACGAATCTCTTCGAGCGCCTTTGCATGAAAATTCGAAATCATGCCACAGCCGACAATTCCAAATCCTGTTGCCATAACTGTTGCTTTCTGTGTTTCTTTTAAAATATGTGAAACTTCACCCGCTATGGTGAAGCACGATTCTACTGCGCGATCGTTAATACCACGTTTTACGAAGTATTCCTCATGAATGCAATCCGCGCGGAATCATTTCCCCTGATTGCAAATAGAAACGCACAGAGAATCAAAAGTGCCTTGACTTAATCGACCAGATCCACCTGGCAGAATCGTTTCTTACCCACCCATAACAGCAGACCCGACTCCACGGGAATCGCCTGATCATGTGATTCAATCCGGTCCTTCTCGGCCCCCATTTTGGCACCTCCCTGCTGGATCGAACGTCGAGCATCGCTGGTGGAACCACACAGGCCGGTCACCTTCAGCAGGTTCGCTGCCGCCAGAGTTCCGTCCTCGTTCAGATCGGACTTCGAAATCTGTACTATCGGAATATCGGAAGGCATTCCGCCAGAGCCAATCTCCCGCTGCCAGCGTTCGGAGGCATCATCTGCTGCAGCCGCGTCGTGGTATTCGGTGATAATGGTTTTCGCCAGTTTGACCTTGGCTTCCTTGGGATGCCCCTCCAGGATCGTCTTTACTTCATCCAGAGGGAAATCCGTCAGCAGCTCGAAGAACATCTGCATGCTGTCGTCCGAAAGCTGCATGAACTTCTTCATCATCTCATAAGGGGCTTCGCTGATCCCGATGTAGTTCCCCAGGCTTTTCCCCATTCGACGCACGCCATCGGTGCCCACCAGAATCGGCGACATCACGCTGACCTGCTGTCGGAGTCCCTGGTCTTTCTGCAGGTCCCGCGCCAGCATGAACGAATACAGCTGCTCCGTTCCTCCCAACTCGACGTCCGCTTTGATCTCGACCGAATCCCAGGCCTGCATAATCGGATACAGGCACTCGTGCAGGTAAATCGCCGCCTCTTCCTTATAACGCTTCGAAAAGTCGTCGCGCGTCAGCAACTGGGCCACGGTCACTTTGCTGCACAGTTCCAGGATGTCTGCGAAGTTCATCTTGCTGAACCAGTCCCCGTTCCGGACGACTTCAGCATTGTCCAGGTCGATCACTTTCCCCACCTGGTTCAAGTAATCGGTGGCATTCGCTTCGACCTGCTCGGCTGTCAGACGGGCCCGGGTTTCATCACGTCCGGAGGGATCGCCCACCAGCGCCGTGTAATTCCCGATGATGATCACCGCCTGGTGTCCCAACTCCTGAAACTGACGCATTTTCCGCATCGGCACCGTGTGCCCTAAATGGAGGTCAATTCCTGTAGGATCGATACCGTATTTAATCCGCAAAGGCGTGCCGGTCTCGCGGCTCCATTTCAGTTTTTCTGCCAGTTCCTGTTCGGGAACGATCTTCTCCACACCACGGCCGATAATAGCCAGTTGCTCTTCCACAGGCAAAAATTGCATTGTATCTCAGACTTTTCTCACAAATCAGGGAATCAGTTACACGGTCCTGCTCATTGTGTCGACTCGCCCCGCGAGCGTCAATCAAAGCAGTACGCTGTATGTCTGTTATTTTGGCTGATCCGCCCGGGAGACCGACTCCGACCCCGGGAGCTTGTCTTTTTTACAAACCATCCCCGTTTTTCGCTGAACCAAAAAAGTGGCATTGATCGAAGCCGCGATCATCGGTTAAAAATAAGTTCCACGGCAGATGTCCTCCCCGTCTGCAACTGACTCTTTCCTGAATCCTGCCCGTTCCTCCTGACAAAGTTCGTCTCTGATGGACCTTAAGCAAATATTTCAGTTCAAACAGGATCCCGAATTTTCCCGGCTCCTGCACCATGACAAGCAGATTGATCTCACTAAAGCCGCACTCGAGCTGGCCCGCGATGATCAACCAGACCTCGTCTTTGAACACGTTCTGATCTGGGTCCGCCAGCGGGCCTGCGAACTTTCGGGCCGCGTCGCCCTCGCGGAAGATGACCGCGCGCTGGTGCAATGCCTTGTCCAGTGCCTGGCCGGTCAGCACGGACTGGGGGGAGATACCATCTGCTATCACCAGGCGGAAGGCAGCTACCTGAATCATGTCATCGAAAGCCGACAGGGACTGCCGATTTCGCTCTCCCTGATTTATATGGCAGTCGGCAAAGAACTGGGCATCGACATTCACGGTGTCGCCGCCCCCCTGCAGTTTCTGGTTCGCTACGATGCCCAGGATGGGCCTCTGTTTATCGATCCCTACTCGAAAGGAACGATCTACAGCGAGGAAGAATGTCTGAACCGACTGGGCGAACTCGGAGAATTTCCCCGGAGTGTTTTAAAACGCCTGTTACAGCCGGCCACACATCGGGAAATCATCATTCGTATGCTGATGAACCTGAAACGCATTCATGAAGAGCGTCAGGATTTCGCACGTGCCTGGAATGTGCAGCGACGACTGTGCGCCCTGCACCCGCTCTCCAGTACACATAAGAAGGATCTGGCTGCACTCAGTTTCAAAACGCAGAAACTCGGTCTCTCCGTCGAACTGCTGGAAAACTGCCTCAAAAGCTGTCCCGAATCCGAACAGGATGACCTCCAGCTCATGCTGCAGAAAGTGCACACCGAACTGGCTCAATGGAATTGAAGCTCAGCCTGTCTCAGACAGACTCGCATCCATGCCGACCTGGTACAGAAACCGCCCACCACTCTGGAACAGGTGCGCTTTAGAAAATCGACTCCAGGCCAGGCTGACCACGATAAACTCCCGTTCTGTCTGTTCCAGGTCGAATGTGATCGCGACCTCGCGTGACAGGATCGGCATATCGTGAAAGAAGGAGACGCCTTCGATCGAGAGATTCCGGCACTCGACGATAGTCAGTTCCGAACTCAGCGATTTGGTCTTCGGGTCGAAGAAGGCCAGACCGATTTGACGCTCGCAGGGAATCCGATGCCATCGGCGACTGCTCAAGGAAAACGGTTCCAGGTTCCAGCTGGCGACAATCGAGTCCGCCAGCTTGTTCAATTCGGGAATCCGTCGCAGACAGGGAAACTTCTGAGTCTCCTGCAGAAACGCCGTTCGCTTGTCCGGGCTGAGTTCATGGATTGCATCCTCGATCTGACGGGATGAGACAGATTCTCTCGCAGGCACCTTGATCATATCTCGCATTGATTTACTCATCGCTAAACGTATCAGAAAGGACTCCAGAGCTATACAGCCCGGAATATTTTGATTTGATTTCAGTCATGTCGGGAGAATTGCATTCGTTGAAACATGCCTGACGGGGTTTCAGGGAGAGAGATACCAGAAATCTAGCCTGCAAAGAATTTCTGGTCAAATTGTTCCAGCAGAACAACACAGCCCGATAGCCTCTGTTTTCCCTGCAACCGGGTCCAGACCGCATAACCGGACTTGAGTCGCCTGCTTCCATAATCGGCAAAGACGCCAGTCGCGTATGAGGTTACGACGTGAGTAATCGTTCATCATCCACGAGATGAGGTGGATCACTCATTTTGCATTTTCACTGGAAATCAGGGGGCGTCCTGACTGAACTTCTGCTCCAGAGCCGCTTTCACGTCCTCAACCACGGGCCCCCATTCGCCCAGTTCCGCCTGCCGAAAGAGACGCGCTGTCGGATACCAGGGACTGTCACTCCGATCCAGCAACCAGCGCCATTCAGGCAGACGCGAGACCAGAATCCAGACCGGTACTCCCAGACCTCCTGCCAGATGGGCACAGGCCGTGTCGGTCGTAATCATCAGATCCAGATTTTGAATCAAAGCAGCCGCTTCAGTGAAATCACCAACCTCCGCCTGGTATTCCGGCCCCGGTTGCCAGAGTTTACCAGCCGCTTCACATGCTGCCAGCTGGTCCAAGCCATTGACCTGCTGTACGCTCACAAACTGCACGCCAGCCACATCCAGCAGAGGCGAGAGCTGCTCCAGTGGAATCGAGCGGAATTCATCCCGAGGAAACTGCAGATTCCCGCTCCAGTTCAAACCCACCTTTTTACCTTCTAGCGCTGAGAGCACGTCGCCCCAGTGCGCCGTCCGCTCCGCAGCAGGTTGAAAGAGGGGCACCTCGCCGGGAATTGTCTCCAGGCTGGTTTCCAGAAAGCGAGGCACACTCAACAGGGAGCACTGATAGTCACATTCAACAACCGGATCTCCGGGAACCAGCAGTTCATCAATCTCCTCAACGCTCTTTAACAGACCGGCCAGTTCCGGCTGAATGAGTACCAGTACCCGTCCTGCCCCTCGACGTTTCAATTCGCTGGCAAACCGGATAAACATCAAAGTGTCTCCGAAGCCCTGTTCGCACCACAGGCAGATGGACTTCCCTTCCAGCGGTTCTCCCTGCCAGGCGGGTCCGGGGTAACTCATGCGCGTTGATATATCGATGTCGGACCGTCGCTCATACCCCTCCCAGCCTGCCTGTAAGTCGCCTGTCAGCATGCGTGTGGTCGCCAGATTGAATTCCGCAATCGGAAAATGAGGCCGCAGTTGTAATGCTCTCTCGAAGTTCACACAGGATTCATCGAAGCGATGCGCCAGCCGCAACGCGTTCCCCAGGTTGTTATATCCCTCGGGCTGATCGGGGGCTGCTTCGATGGAACGCTCTGCCGTCTGAATTGCCGCCGGAATATTCCCCATGCATTCCAGCACGTAACTCAGGCTCACCAGAATCTGGTAATGACCGGGGTGGGTCTCCAGCATCGCCTCATAGAGTTCCACCGCTTCGGGGTATTGACGCTGCAGCACCAGCACATAGGCCAGCTTCATGGAAAGATTGAAATCCCCGGTCGCCTGCTGCAACAGTTCCCGATAGATCACTTCCGCTTCCGCGAAGCGACGCGCCACTTTCAGCACGTCTGCCAGTTTCTCATACGTCTCGGGGCTCCCGCTCTGTTCGTATGATTTCCGGAAGCATTTAACCGCATCAGCCAGTAGTCCGCGGCTCTCAAACAGGCTCCCCAGGTTAAAATAGGCCCGTTCATAATGGGGATTCAGACGCAGTGCATGTTCAAAAGACTGACCGGCTTCCTGCCATTTACCCATCGCATGATAGGCCACACCCAGGTTATTATGGGCGTCCGGGAGTTCCGGATTGAGCTGAATCACCTTCAGGAAGCTCTGAATACTCAGATCCAGATGCCCCCGCTGTAGTTGCAGTGTTCCCAGGTAATAGCGGGGCTCCCAGTGGCGGGGGTCCTGTTCCAGCAATTGCTGGTAGACAGCTTCTGCCTGATCCAGTTGCCCTGCATGGTGATGCGTCAACGCGGTATTGAGTAATTCCTGAACCTCAGACATCCGAGAACTCCATCCGTGCCTGTGCCATGTGAGCTCCGCTCCAGGACTTTAGGCTAGTAGCTTTGAATTTCATCTGAAGTCAAAGTAACATGCTGAAAGCAGTACTGCAATAACGGTTCGCTGATCACTGATATAGAAAGTCGAATGCATGGCCGCCCTCGTTTCCTGCCTGACCAACTCCTATGGTCGCTTTGGTCCCGTCGCCGCGATCGAACACATCCGCGATGCCGGAATCGATCACCTCGAACTCAACATCAAAAACCACGGCGTCCCCTCGTTTTTCAAAGAGACGCCGCTGCTCACGGAAGCCTCCACTGCTGAGGATATCGCGCACGTCAAAGATCTGTTGAAACAACACCATGTGAAACTCTCGAGCTGCAACATCACCACCGGCAATCCCCTCGATCCGGAAGTCGTCACGAAGACGAAACGAAAGCTCGACCTCGCTCATCAGCTGGGCGTCCGACTCGTCGTAGGCGGCGCGGGAGAAATCGAACAGGAATCGGATCGTGACACCCTCTACAAGCACCTCCGTGAAATCGGCGATTATGCAGGCGAACAGGGCATCACCTACTGCTTCGAGACGCACCCCGGCATCTGCGTCAATGCAGCCGGGATGCTCCGCACCATGCAGGACCTGGATCACCCTAACCTGCGGCTCAACTTCGACACCGGTAACATCAATTACTACAACAAGCACGCGAATGTTCTGGAGTCCCTGCACGAGGTCGTCACCTGGGTCAAACACGTGCACCTCAAGGATTCCTACTGCAAATTCAAGGACTGGAATTTCGCCGCTCTGGGCGAAGCAGGAGGCGTCGACTTCTTGAAGATCCGCTACATCCTCGAAGACCACAACTTCAATGGCCCCTACAGTCTCGAAATCGAAGGCATCGAAGGGGAACCGGAGCTGACGCTGGAAGAACACCACAACCGCGTCAAGCAGAGCGTAGTCTACCTGCGGGAGTGCGGCTTTTTTGAGTGAGGGCTTAAGCGGTGATTGAATACGTCAGACAGATCCTGTGTGCGCAGTTTGAAGCTTCACTGGGAATGCTGGATGACTGTATTCAAAACTGCCCACCCGCGCACTGGCAGCAGAAAATCGCCAATATGGAGTTCGGCTACGTCGCCTATCATGCACTCTGTTATGTCGACCTCTACCTCTCCCCCAGCTTGAGTGCATTTCAGCTGCGTGAGTTCCACAACGAACAGGATGAAAACCGCTTCAAACCCAAAGACGACTATCCGATCACGCCAGAGTTGGTGAGCGACTATCTGCAGACCTGTCTCCAGAAAATGCGGGAGACCATCGCCGCCGAAACGGAAGCCTCGCTCAACCTGCGGGCCGACTTTGACTGGCTGGAACCATTCACCCGTGGAGAATTACACCTCTACAGTATCCGCCACATCCAGCACCACGCCGGTGCTCTCAGCGCGTACCTCAGGCGACTCGATATCAACCTGAAATGGGGACACACAGGCTGGCCCTCTCGCTGAGTGACCAGCCTGTCGTCATGCTTTCGTTAATCCCGGGGAGGATCCAGACGCAATTCCAGATCCTTAAAGCGGACCTCCATCGGCCCGCCGGAATGAATCTGAAACGCCAGAATGCCGGACTTGGCTCCCTGGGGATCATTCAGATCCGTGCACAACTTACCGTTAATGTAAGTCCGAATCCGCGGGCCGACAGCAACCACCCGGTATTCGTTCCAGTCCCCTTCGCGGACATGCTGCTCTCCGGATTCCTTGAATAACAGACCCCGGCCATGTTCTTCATACAGCTTGCCCCACCAGCCGGCACCGATGTCCGCCTGGTACCCTTTAACGTGGCCTCCCGGCTGCAGACTGCTGCGGAACTGAATCCCACTGTTCCCTGCATTCGGGGTCAGCTTTACCTTGACCTTCAGTTCGAAATCACCGACCAGCATGTCACTCACCAGGAACTCATTCCGCTTGATCCCCGGCGAACGGCCTACAATCTCGCCGTTCTCTACGAACCAGAGCTGACTGTCCCCCGTCCAGCCGGTCAGATCCTGAGCGTTAAAGAACTGTTTCAGATTCTCCGGCGTCGCCTTCATCGGTACCTGTCCGGGACTCGCCAGATATTTAACCAGCGAACGTACCTCGATCCGGCTCAGCTGTTTCCACAGATTATCGGGCATCATCGACTTGTCGCTCAGACTCATCTCGTCGATTTCGTCACGGGGAATAATCACCGTCTCGTTCGCCGTCGCGACCGTCACCGCGTTCTTATCTTCCTTCTTGATGATCCCGGTAATAATCCGCCCTGATTCCGTGACAATCACGGCCGGCTGATAATCCTTCGCCATCACTGCACTCGGATCGACTACGTTCGACAGCAGATAATCGAGGTTGGCCCGGTTCGAACCGGTCAGTTCCGGACCAATGCTCGCCCCCGTCCCAAACAACTTATGGCACTGTTGGCAAGTCTTCGCAAAAATCGCCCGTCCCAGGTTGATGTCCGGCGTCGGATGCGGACGCTCAATCATATTTTTATAACTGGCGATCAGTTTTTTCTTATCCGCAGCCGACTCACGGACAACGCCCCACACCTTACCAATTTTGGCATTCAACTCTTTGTCTTTGAGATTCCCCAGCTGACGAATGATTTCCGCAGACAGATCTTTGGAAGGGACTTCGCCTGCTTCGACCGCAGTCACCAGCTGCTCAGCAAAGTTCAACCGGCTCGCCAGCGTATTCAACGCGTCGCGTTTTTCATTCAGATCGTACTGAGGATACCGCTCCAGGATCGCTGTCGCGATCGCTGCATCCGGGTAACCGGCCAGCCCCCGCAGTGCTTCGCGGCGGATTCCCTTCTGGTCCAGCAACGGAATCAGAATCGGCACCAGTTGCGGATCGCGGACTCCCAGCAGACTATCCAGGGCTGACTTCCGTCCCGACAGATCGTTCTTCTGGTCCGCGACGATTTCCCGCAACCGCTGCATCGCCGCCGGGTCACCAAAGGTCACCGCCAGCGACAGCGAACGTGATTTCACCACCGGGTCCTTGCTCGCCATCAACCGTTTGCCCACACTCTTCCAGGGGGCCGGCATTGGAAACTGGCGTCGTCCCCGCAGTGCGCTGTTAATCGAATCCAGAAAGACTTTCTGCTCATCCGCAGTCTGCGCTTCTCCCAGCTGTTCCACCAGAAAAGCAACCGCCTCTTCCGTTCCGATATCCGCGATCCGCCGCAATGTGTACGACTCGATCAGCGGAATCTTCGCATCTTTCGCCAGGGCATAGGCCTGCTGCATATCATGCGGTGCCAGCGGCTCCAGGGCATACCAATAGAGCAACGGCAGATTATGATCGTGCTGATCTTCCGCGTGACTCACCAGACCTTTGAGAATCCCTGCCCGCTGATCCAGTGGCAGCCGGTTGGCCGCTGATCCCAGGTAGAGACGCACCACCGGTGAGGGATCCTGCTTCGCCAAGGTTTCCATCGTTTTCAATAACTGCGTTGACGGCGCTCCCGCCTCCAGCGCCAGCTGAATCGCCCAGCCCCGCATGAATTCGCTCGGGTCTTTCAAAGCCTGCATCACCTTCGCTTCCGAAAGCCCGCCCGTCACATGCAGAGCCCACAATCCTCGCAGGCGACGCGTCACGTCGTCATTACCGAAGGCAATCTCCGCCAGTTGTGCGTGCACTTCCGGGTCGGCTCCCCGCTCCTGCAGAATGCGTCGGGACTGCCGCACGTACCAGTCGTTTTCGTGCAATTGCAGCTTGACCAGCTCGGTACTCGTCAGTTTTTGCAGATCGACTTTGACCGGCTTCGCATTGTTATAAGCCACGCGAAAAATCCGCCCGTTCGAACGGTCGTGCTTCTGGAATTCGCGATGATGACACTGGTTCGTGTCGTACCAGTCAATGAAATAGACCTGCCCATCCGGACCGTACCGTAGATACAGAATCTGCGAGGAACGATCGTTCGCATACAGGAAATCGGGAGCAAAGTCGCCAATATATCCCGACCCTTCGCGGGCCAGCTGATCCTGGTTCAAACGGGCGCCATGAATGTTGTTCATGAACAACTGGTTGTGATACTTCTTCGGCCAGCTGCCTCCCAGGTAGATCATCGCCCCGGCATGCGCGTGCCCCCCGCCCACCCGGTCGGAAGCGACCCGGTCCGACTGGTTCCATTGCCCACCGGTCCAGTGCCGGTGTTTGGCAATCGTTTTAATGTCGTCGTAAGTGTAAGGATTGAAATGCTGCCCTGCCTGTCTGCGATAACGTGCGTTCTGCACGATATGAAACAGGTGCGGAATCACACAGCAGGTCAGAAAGCACTGCCCCTGGTCATTGAAGTCCACACCCCACGGGTTACTTGTCCCGTGCGCAAAGACTTCGAATTCGTGCCGCGTCGGATGATACCGCCAGATCCCGGCATTGATCGGCTGTCGCTGATCATCGGGCGTGCCCGGCTTCCCGACCCGGGAATGCGTAAACACACCATGACACCCGTAGAGCCAGCCGTCCGGCCCCCAGATGAACGAGTTCAACGTTTCGTGTGTATCCTCGTAATGCCAGCCGTCCAGTAGAATCTCAGGTTCTCCGTCTGGCTTATCGTCGCCGTTCTTATCGGGAATGAACAGCAGGTACGGCGCCTGCCCCACCCATACGCCGCCAAAACCGACTTCCAGACCGCTCACCAGGTTCAGCTTTTCCTGAAAGACCTTCCGCGTCTCAAATTTGCCGTCGGCATCTTTGTCTTCGAAAATCAGAATCCGGTCTTTCCCCTTCCCCTCGGGCTGCTTGCTGGGATAGGCATACGATTCCGCCACCCACAAACGCCCGCGATCGTCAATCGTCATCGCGATCGGCTGCTGCACATCAGGTTCGGCAGCAACCAGTGAGACCGAAAACCCGTCCGGTACCGACATCACTTCTGCCGCTTTCTTCCCAGGCAGACCGTCATACTTTTGTGTATGCTCCTGCGCGGGGGCTCCACTGTCCGCCACTTCCAGTTGTGCGGGCTTTTTGTCGTGGAAGCGGAAATGATCGAAGTTAATATGCCCCCAGCCTCCCTTATGCTGGTCCACCAGCCGAATGAAGATCTCTTTGCCCTGGTATTTCGACAGATCCACCAGTTCCTGGTGCATCCGCTCATGGTTGCGACCGCTGGCTTTCGCGATCACCTTGTTTGTCGCCCGGTCCACAATTTCGACCCGAGTCGAATCGTGACTTCCGCCACCGACATAAAACGTGGCATAAGGATGCGTCACTTTAATCGAAGCCGAAGAGAGCGTCCCCACCGGCTCATCTTCCAGCACCTCGTACGTACCCACCCAGTACTGCCCCTGATGATTGCTCACCATATCACGACGACGAGCTTTGACCGTATCCCCTTTGACCGGCTGCGAACGGAAGGCCTCTCCCTCCGAAACCCAGTCTTTCAGATCACCGGTCTCGAAATCGAGATTCAACCGTCGTCCGTCTGCGTTCGTGGCAAAATGCTCGCCTGGCTTGAGCTCATTCTTCACCGAGACTTTCTTGGGTACATACTTATTCGGCTGTGCCTGCTTCCAGGTCGCTTCGTCTACTTTCACTTTTTTATGCTTCAGCAGATACGTACCCGACTTATTCCCCACTACCAGATCCGGGAGTTTGTTCCCCGTCACATCACCGGCGACCACCTGGGTCCCCACTCCCGACTTATCATTGATCTGGTAAGGCAGAAAATCCACACCCTTCTGCGTCCGCACAATTTTGAACCAGTAGTTGACCGGCGGTTCTTTCGCCCCCGGATCATGCCCCTGATGCGCCCAGAATCGTTTCCCGGTTACGATGTCCTTAATGCCGTCACCGTCCATGTCCACCAGATCGACAGCGTGCAGCTGTGAGAAGACTACGCCATACTTGTTCTCTTCCGGCTTGCTCCCCATGATCGGATGTTCGACGAACGTAATCTCGCCATCTTTCTTGACGTTCTCAAACCAGGAGAGACCATACGCATGGGCCGCCTTGCTGGTGATCACATCCTGGTCCCCGTCACCATCCACGTCGTAAGCATACATCTGCGAACCGCCTGCAGCAGTGAACTTAAACGGGTGCCGTGTCCAGAAACCCGCTTTCTGCAGATCAGCCGGCTGTTCCCACCAGCCGTTCTTCTCGAGGATGTCCAGCCTTCCGTCACCATTCACATCGCCCACACCCAGCCCGTGCGTAAAGCGACCATACTTCAGATTGGGCGAAACCGCATGAAAGCTCCAGGGCTTCGTCGGATCTTTTCCCGGCCCCGCATAGCCAAGTTGTCCCCCGGTGTGGAACACCAGCTCCGGTTCTCCGTCTCCCGTCAGATCGGTATAAGTCGGCGACTCGTTATCGACCACCGGATGTGCGAGGTACCGCTTCCAGTGCCCCGACTGTTTCTGTGGATTCGCATACCAGTAAGCTTCCTTACCGGGGAACCCGATGATCACAATGTCGGGCCACTCATCCTTGTTGACATCATTCACAAACGCAAAGAAGTTGTCGGAATAGCCGTTGATGCTCCATTCCTTGACCGGATAGTACTCGTGCTTCGTTTTGAAGTCCGGCCCCGCGTACCAGTACGGTCCGGAAATCAGATCCTGGTGACCGTCCCGGTTCAGATCGCCGAAGGTCGCCCCTTCCGCATAGAACTTATCCCCCAGCTGCAGACGGTCAAACTGGTGGAGCGTGAACTCCTCTGCAGCAGCCAGCGGTGCCGCCAGAATCAGCGATAACAGGAACAGGGAGTAACGAGCCATAACGGTCCCCTCGGATATCTATGTGAATGATGTCGATAATCAAAAGTTAACAGTGACGTACGCAAGTTATTCCAGTGTGAACTCGGGCAGCTTGCGGATTTCGCCCCCTGCCACGGCAGACTCATGTGCCAGAATTCCCACGCTGGTCCAGTTCGCAGACAGCGGGGCGTTCGGCCAGGGATCAGTGTCTTCCACCAGCGACTTCAGGAACGCATTTACCAGGTGCGGATGCGAACCGCCGTGCCCGGCCCCCTGCAGGAACGAGAGATGGTCGGCGTCGTGAATCGCCCGGGTGAATTTCTGAATTTCAGGCGGCAACAGATGCGCGTAATCGGGCACTTCCACTCGCTCGGGAATTTCCGGTTCCGGCTTCTTCGCTGTGTGCAGCACCGGGTTCTCCCCTTCGATCAGAGGCCATTCAAACGATTTTTTCGTGCCATACACGTCTACCGATTCCCGGTACTGCCGCGCGGTATCAAACAGGAACCGCCAGATGTGAGCCGCGATATCGGAATCCTTGATCTTGATATGACACGTCTCCACAGCGAATTTGTTGCCCGACTTTTCTGCGATGTCGTCGTTCACGGTCCCGGAACCAAAGCAGCTCACATACTCGGCCCGACCGTTGACCATCCCCAGCACCGGACTCACCACGTGCGTTGCATAATGCATCGGGATCATCCGCTCCCAGTATTCGGGCCAGCCTTCCATGTCCTGCGGGTGACTGGCCTGCATGTACTGAATTTTGCCCAGCTCCCCTTTGTCGTACATCTCCTTGATGAAGAGAAACTCGCGGCTGTAAACTACCGTCTCCATCATCATGTATTTCAGTCCGGTCTCTTTGACCGTCTTGACGATTTCTTCGCACTCCGCCACCGTCGTTGCCATCGGCACCGTACACGCCACGTGCTTCCCTGCCTTCAACGCTTTAATCGACTGCGGAGCATGATCGGGAATCGGCGTGTTAATATGAACGGCATCCACATCAGGATCCGCCAGCAGTTCATCGTAAGAGGTATAACGTTTCTCAATCCCGAACGTATCGCCGATCTCGTTCAGATGATCTTCCGAACGCTGACAGATCGCATGCATGTTGGCATTCGGATGCGCCTGGTAAATGGGAATGAACTCGGCACCAAATCCCAGACCGACAATCGCGACATTCATCTGTTTCTCACTCATGGCATTCCTTCTACGCTGCAGGAGAGACTCTCTGTTTGATCCGGTTCACTCCTCGGGGGAACCCGGTCCATTTTCTTTATTGTAAATGCTCCCCTATCGAGTACCATGTAAACTTGCGCATAATAAATTGAGATATTTCACCGTCCGAAAATTCAGCCCTCATCCATGCTATCAGGGGTTTGAGACCGTTTGCCAGACGAGCTGTCACTGAATCCCTTTAAGAATATTACATTTACGTCGCCCTCAATTCCGCCCGAAACCGGCTCCATGAAATCACGTCCCTCGATCGCGCTGCTCATCGAATCATCCAACTCCTATGCCCGCGGGCTCTTACGCGGCATCATGGCTTACATTCACGAGCACCACTCCTGGTCGATCTACCTCCCCGAGCATGGTCGAGGCAATGTCCCCGTCAACTGGCTCAACAGCTGGCACGGCGACGGCATCATCGCGCGAATTGAAAACACGAAGACCGCCGAAGCCGTCGTGAACTCCGGCGTCCCGGCTGTCGATGTGAGTGCCGCCCGTCTGGCCCCCTCCCTCCCCTGGGTTGAAACCGATGATCGCGCCATCGCCTCCCTGGCCGCGCAGCACCTCATCGAACGCGGCTTCGAGCACTACGCCTTCTGCGGCGATCATCGCTTCAACTGGTCCCGCTGGCGGGAAGATCATTTTCAGAACGTCATTCAGGACGCCGGCTTTGTCTGTCACGCCTATCCGCAGACCACCGGCCGCAAACAGGCGCCCCCCTGGGAAGCCGAACAGCAACGCCTGGCCGACTGGATTCAGCAACTCCCCAAGCCGGTCGGCATCATGGCCTGTTACGATATTAAAGCGCAGCAGCTGCTCGATGTCTGCCGTACGATCAACGTCTCTGTCCCCGAAGAGGTCGCCATCATCGGCGTGGACAATGACGAAATTCTCTGTAACCTCTCCGAGCCTCCCCTCTCCAGCGTGATCCCCAACACGCGTCTCACCGGCTATGAAGCAGCTGCACTGCTCGATCGCATGATCGCCGGCGAACCGGTCTCTTCAGACGCCCATCTCATCAAGCCCCTGGGCATCGCCACCCGACAGTCCACCGATATCCAGGCCATCGATGATAAACTGATCTCCGACGCCGTCCGCTTCATCCGCCAGCAGGCCTGTGAAGGCATCAATGTGCAGGACGTTTTAAAGTCGGTCCCCCTCTCCCGGCGGGTCCTCGAAAGCCGCTTCCAGAAAATCATCGGCCGCTCACCACACGAAGAGATCATGCGCATCCGCCTCGATCGTGTGAAACAGTTGCTCGAAGAAACCGAACTCCCGCTGATCGAAATCGCCAGCCGCACCGGCTTTCGCCACTCCGAATATCTGAACGTCGCCTTCAAAAAACAGACCGGCACCACCCCCGGCCAGTTCCGCCGCAAACAAAAACAGACGCGTTGAACTGCATTCTCAAAAAATATCAAATCCACGCGTGATCTTTCCCTGCTTCTTCCGCCTGAATCAGAGAGCCGGTCGCATTACTGCCGCGCCGCCCCTCCAATTTCCGCATTCAGACGAGAGGTCACTCCGATGCAACAACCTCAGACTTCCCGCTTCAAACGATTTCATCTCCTGGCTTACACCATCTTCTGGGGCGGAGAATTTCTCATCATGTTACTGGCATACCTCGCCAAACGGGTTTTCAACATCACCCCACATGGTATGGACCTTCTGATGATCGGACCGGCGTGGGTCCTCATGTTTGTGGGGGCGGTCCTGTTATTGATCGGAAACTTTCATCTGTATTTCATCGGGAACCGAGTTACCGATCTGATTCTGGGCCTGGTCAGTGCCATCATTCAGGCGGGAACGAATTTTGTAGCCTGGTTTGTCATCTGGTTCATCTTTCTCACCGAAGTGCTGGGTATTAATATCTGTTGAGGGTTCAGCAAATTCAGAACTATCCTGTTTCAATTCGTCCAGCAAACCGTATATTAGTAGAGATTAATACTTAGCACATTTGCTTTTTCCTTAATCTCGACGAATTGATCAAACAGCATGACAGACACCGCCCCGGCTGCGACCGCTGACAAAAACCGGAAACGCATCGTCTCCCTCGACCAGTTCCGGGGCTACACCGTAGCGGGCATGTTCCTTGTGAACTACATGGGCTTCTTCATCCTCTGCCCGGTCGTGCTCAAGCATCACAATACCTATTGCAGCTACGCCGACAC
Source organism: Gimesia chilikensis (assembly GCF_008329715.1). GTDB lineage: Bacteria > Planctomycetota > Planctomycetia > Planctomycetales > Planctomycetaceae > Gimesia > Gimesia chilikensis. The sequence continues at coordinate 61,194 of NZ_VTSR01000008.1, forward strand.
GATCATGCCCCACTTCCTGTTCGCGGTCGGCTTTGCTTATCGACTCACCTTTGGCAGACGGGTACAGACCCAGGGGGCTGTCTCGGCTTACCTGCGCGTAGTCAGACGCCTGCTGGGACTGGTGCTGGTCTCGCTGATCATCTACCGCGTCTCGCCGGTCGCGAAAAGCTGGAGCGAACTGCAGTCGATCGGCGTCTGGGGCGCCATTGCCGATCCACTCAAACGTAACTGGTTCCAGACGCTGATGCACATCGCCGTCACCTCGCTCTGGATCACGCCCGTGATCCGCGCCCGGGCCTCCGTGCGGATCGTCTACATGCTCTTTTCCGCCGTCGCGCATGTGGTGCTCTCGTACTACTTCTATTTCACCTGGGTCAACTCGCCCCCTAACGGCATTGATGGTGGACCGCTGGGCTTTCTGACCTGGACCATCCCTGCCATCATCGGCACGCTCGCCTGCGACTGGGTCGTGGAAGCAGAAGGCTTGCCCCGCATCAAACCCATCCTGTTCTGGTCGTGTGCGTTGATGCTTTCAGGCTGGATCATCTCCTGTGGAACCCGTCTTTATGATGTGCCCGCAATAGATCAATCCATGGCAGGCAACCAGGATCTGAAACTGGCCATCCATCCGGTCATTCCTACGGAAGCGCAATTCAAAGCCAAAGAGGGAGAGCCGTTCTCCGCCTATCTGGCCGAACCTCCGTTTGTCAAACCGCCGGAGCAGGAGCAGCGAAAATGGAACTACTGGATGATGAGCCAACGGGCGGGAACGCTCTCATACCTCGTCTTCTCAGCAGGACTGTCGCTGTTCGTCTACCTGCTGTTTCACCTCGCCTGCGATCGGGGCAACCTGAATATCCCCCTGTTCCGCACGCTGGGAACCAACGCTCTGGCCGCCTACATTCTACATGATCTGGTCATGGAGTCCATCAAACCCTTCGCCACGAAAGACGCTCCCTGGTGGTACGCCTGGGGCAGTTTCCTGCTCTTCTTCTGGATCACCTGGCTGATTGTCCGGCATCTGGAGAAGAACCAGATCCACCTCAAACTCTGAGCCGTTTTTATTTCGATCGGATCGTCATCAGGAACTGGTTGACGGCCGCATTCAGACTCTCAGACTGTCGGGCAATATCGTTGGCAGCATTGACCAGGTCACTCGTGGAGAGAAAGGTCTCCGAAGCCGTGGAGGAAACACGTTTGACGGTCTCCGATGTCGAAACCGTTTTGCCAGCGGCGTCTTTGACGTTTTGATGAATCGTCGCAATCGCCTGGCTCTGTTCGGAAATCGACGTCGAAATCGAGTCGCTGATCTCGTCTACTTTACGGATCGTACTGCTCACGGTCGCAATATTCGTCACCGCCTCATGCACCACTTCCTGGATCTGGCGAATGTGCTCGGTAATATGATTGGTGGCCCGCGCGGTATCCTGTGCCAGGTTTTTCACTTCAGAAGCCACGACCGCAAACCCCGCTCCCGCTTCTCCCGCACGCGCTGCTTCGATTGTCGCGTTCAATGCCAGCAGATTCGTCTGCTTCGCGATATCAGCAATCATCTTGGCGAAGGAACCGATGTCATTCGTCGCTTCCACCAGCCCAGACATGAATTCACGGGCATGCTCGCTCTCATTGACCGCCTGCTGCACCACCTCCGTAGACTGTTTGACCCGGTCATCGATCTGCTGGATCGACTGATTCAACTGCACCGTCGAATCCGCAACCACATCGACATTCTGTGCGGTCTGGTCGATCGATTCGACGGCCATATTCGTTTCGAGAATCGCCCGTTCGGTCACGGATTTCAAAGACTGAACCGTGGCGTGCAGCTGTGTCGCGGCTGCGGAAACAATCGTTGATATCCCCTGCACTTCCTGCTCGAATTCATCCGCCATCTCCAGACGTCTGGTTTCAGCCTGTCGCAGTTCCTCTGCCTGGTACTTCATCTTTTCGCCCGCCTCGTTAATTACTTCAGAAGCATGACGGAATGTACCCCGCATACCTTTCAGCAGCACTTTGCGGAAGAATTTTCCATGAGCAGCAGCGTTCAATGAAGCCTTGGACTCGCGTACAAACGCGTCCGTGTAATCCAGCAGCCCGTTAACCGAAACCAGCGCGCGTCCCAGATCACCGTCCGCATCAATGTGCAACAGACGAACTTCCAGATTCCCTGCCGCTGCAGACTCGCAGACATCCGCCAGCTGTTTGACCCAGCGACGATAATGTTCCAGTTCCGCACGTTCCTCATGCGTGAGAGGGGACGTAGAACGTTCTTCTCCAGTCGACTGTGCGGCTGCTTCCAGTTTCAGCATGGGGGTCCCTCCGGGGTCTCAATCTTCTGTCTTAAGAGTTACAGGGCAAAGACATACTCATCGTATTCCATCCCGACTGCATCCAGTTGAGACAGCAGTTCCACGGTTGCATTCTGCATCCCGGTTCGCCAGTCAGAGCTGGCTCCTTCAATCCGCTTCAACGACCGGTAAAGGGGAATCACTTTCTCCAGTGCCTTACGCTCGGGTACGCGGCGGCTGGAGTGATAGCCACTGATCTGGCCGGACAGATTCCACGTAGGAGTAACATGGGCCAGCACCCAGTAATGGTCGCCGTTCATACAAAGATTGACGACATAGGCGAAGATCTCCTCACCCGCCTGAATCGTATCCCACAACAGCTTGAACACACAGCGCGGCATATCCGGATGACGGATCAGATTGTGAGGCTGCCCCAGCAGTTCTTCCTCGGTGTAACCGGAGATCTCGATAAAGGTCTGATTCGCGTAAGTAATGCGTCCCTTGAGATCCGTCTTGCTGACGATAATCTCATGATCTGCAAATGTGCGTTCCTGACCAGTTGGAATCGGGTGTTCCATGTGTGCCTTCCCTGTGCAGCAAACTCAGTAGAGATTGTCCCCAATAGACAATCAACTGACGGCGGAGTACACCGCCTGGAGACGGGAGCGCGAACAGACGAGAGACCGGCACTCACCGGAGCATGCGATCGGAGGCTCCCTGACATAGAACACAGTGCCATTTCTGGACACTATGGTCATATATCCCTTTTCGAACCTCTGGCGTTCCGGAAATTACAAAAGAAACCAAACTATTGCGACAGCCATTAAAAAAATTCGAGTCACACGCGCAAGGTCGGGGTCCTGATTCCCCCATTAAACATGCGACCACCCCACAGAAGCGGTATAGCCCTCCTGCTGACAGGGGCTCTCGATCGTAACCGCTCAGATGTACCCTGAAACGCGCGCATAGCGATCGCGGTCTGGTGGGAAAGCTGAAGCTTGAAAATCAGCTCAGAGTTACTTCTTTGTCGCCCTGGGTCACTTTCCCCAGAACGTGCGAAGGGATCTGGAGTGACTGCAGTTTTTCCTGCACGGCCTCTGCATGTTGTGCGCGGACGATGGCAACCAGGCCGATTCCCATATTGAAGACGCGGAACATTTCGGCTTCGTCAATATCCCCCAGTGACTGCAGCCAGTCAAAGACAGCCGGCACTTCCCAGGCAGATCGCTTGAGATCAATCCGGCGATTCTGAGGAAGAATTCGTTCCACGTTTTCCACCAGCCCGCCCCCGGTAATGTGGGCCAGTCCGCTGATCACAATCTTATCAGGAAAACTCTGGAAGACGGTATTGATGGCGTCCGCGTAGATCCGGGTTGGCTCGAGCAGGATACTGGCGACCGTCCGTTGATTCAACTCCTCAATCTGATCGTTGACATCCAGGCCCGCCATTTCGAATACGACCTTACGGATCAGGCTGTAGCCATTGGAATGGAAGCCGCTCGATTCGAGACCCAGAACAACATCACCTGATTGAATCGCCTGACCGTCCAGCACCTGATTGCGTTCTACAACGCCGACACAGAATCCGGCCATATCGAAATCCCCGTCACCGTACAGGTCGGGCATGATCGCGGTTTCTCCCCCCAGCAGAGCCGCTTTGGAGAGCACACACCCTTTGGTGACGCCTTCCATCAATTCGACCAGCCGTTCGGGATCGTCTTTTCCGAGTGCGATGTAATCGAGAAAGAACAGTGGTTCGGCACCCAGGCAGAGACAGTCATTAACACACATCGCCACCAGGTCGATGCCGATCGTATTGTAGATTCCCGCCTGGATCGCAACTTTGATCTTGGTCCCTACCCCATCGGTCCCGGAGACGAGGACAGGATCTTCGTACTGCCGGCCAGCGGGACCAGGTTGAGGATTATTCAGACGAAAGAGCCCCGCGAAACCGCCGGGGAGTTCCATCACCCTGGATTTCTGTGCGACGTGAGTTTTTGCCAGAAGGGGAGTAATCGAGGACATGGCTTTCTGATAGAGATCCAGGTCAACGCCGGCATCTTTATAGGTCGCTTTGGCCATAATGTTCAGTCGCTGTAGATAAGGAAGAGTTCAAAATCGCGTGTCAGATCTGATCCGTCCTGCAGAGCAGACCCACTGCTCACAGCATAGCAATCCCCGCTGGAGATGGAAATCATGCGTATCGGATATTTAAACCCCATAACTGGAAAACCCGGACCTGATGGGGATTCTTTCACATTTCTGCTTGAGATGATGCTGACGTTCACTACATCTCATCAGCGCAAGAGCATAAGATTTCCGACTGCTGAACAAGAGCTTTTGATGTTTCACAACCAGTCGTCGAAGGGAGTACTCGGGTATGAAGTTAGCCACTTTACACACAGAACAGGGTCCGACCGTTGTTTCCGTTACCGACCAGGAGGGTCAGTTAACCTTCTACGATGTGCGTGCATTCGACGACACACTGCCCCCCTCATTAAAGGGCGTGCTCAGTCTGGAAGAGGGGCTCGAACGTGCCTGTAAAGCTGCGAAACAGGCCGTGGAGGCCGACCGACAGATTACCGGTACGCTCTGCGCTCCGATTCCACAACCGGGGAAAGTCATCTGCATCGGCCTGAACTATCGCGATCACGCCGAGGAAACAGGCATGGCCTTTCCCGATGAACCGGTTTGCTTCAGTAAATTCACGACTTCCGTCACAGGTCCCGATCAGCCGATTCGTATTCCGGAAGTGGCCAAAGAAGTAGACTACGAAGCCGAACTGGTCGTCGTCATCGGAAAGACATGTCGCAATGCGAACCTGGACAACGCACTTGAATACGTTGCCGGTTACATGAACGGACACGATGTCTCCGCACGCGACTGGCAGATCGGACGTCCGGGCGGACAATGGCTGTTAGGTAAAACACCAGACACCTTTGCACCGATCGGTCCCTATCTGGTCACCTCGGATGAAATCGAGGATGCAAACAACCTCTCCATTAAACTGACGTTGAATGGAGAGGTGATGCAGAATTCCTGTACCGATAAGTTTATCTTCACAATCGAAGAGATTGTGCAGTTCCTGTCTCAGTTTATGACACTGGAACCAGGCGATATTATCTTTACCGGGACGCCACCAGGAGTTGGCATGGCACGCAAGCCACCTGTGTATCTCAAACCTGGAGACCAGGTTGATGTAGAGATTCAGGGACTGGGAGTACTACGCAATCCTGTGGAAGCGTGGAACTGATAGTAGAATTACTCAGATGTTGTTACGCGAACAGCTCGCAGACCGCGATCGCTTTTTTCGCTTTCGAATTCAACAGTCTGGCCTTCTACCAGTTGATCGAACGTGATTCCGTCCAGTGAAGAGAGATGAAAAAAGATATCCTGTTGACCATCGTTGATGAAGCCAAAACCTTTTTCAGTAATTTTTTTGATTGTTCCAGTGGCCATGTAGCCCATCCTCTAACTTAAAAGTCTCTCGACAATAAAACGGAGTTTATTGTCACTCGTAATTGATCACCACTTCAAGAAAACACGTTCGTAAAATAGTGACGCACTGAAAAAAATACGCTCAGCGTATTATGACGCAAAAATAAGAACAGATATCAGCCCTGAGTAAACTGGACACTTACTTGAATAAGAATCAAATTCTCAGAACTGAGATTAGTGTGACAAACCCGGAACAAATTAGCAAACTGTTATATCAAAGTTTCTTATAAAAATTTTGAGAATTCGAAAAACAGTTTCCCCTTTATTTTTGCCAGTTTTTTATGGATTAAATGAAATTAATCTTGACCTTTTTGTATTAATTTGGCAATCCGCCAGACGCCTCTCAGCGCACTCCTGAACCCTTCCAACGCCCCGCGATTTCGCTATAACCAGCAAACCGGTTGCAGTAAAGCCAGTTTCTCAAAGCAAGAAAAACCTCAGTTTCTCCCTATTCAAATTGAAAACTGATCTAAAGTTTCTCGATGGCGCTTGAAATCTGGAGGTGCTCATTTTTTAATGTTTCTAGACAGAATGTCTTCATTGACAGAATGCAAGTGACTCACTTTTTTTGAACAACGAAATCGGAAGGGACAACTCAATGTCTTTCACAAAACTGAGCCGACTGTTCGTCGTGCCCGCCACCATCAGCATGTCAATCTGGGCCGTAGGTTGCGGCAAGCCTGCTACCGAAGCTCCTGCACCTGCTGAAGAGCCCGCTGCTGAAGCTCCCACAGGCGAAGCACCTGCTGGCGAAGCTCCTGAAGCTGGTTCCACCACCGGTGGTGCTGGTGCAGAAGTACCAGAAGGTGGCGAAGAAGCCAAGAAAGAAGGCTGATTCTCATCAGCCGGCCGACCACAGGGTCAGCCACAGGCCTCCGGCCTGATGTAAATTAAAGAAACGCCCGTTAATTTAACGGGCGTTTTTTTATTGGCTGAACACTTTGCAACCCGCGAATTCAAATCACGCATTCTTTGATTCCAAAACGTGCTATTTACCTTATCATCACCTATAATAAACGCCTCTTCTCCCCGCGGGGAGACCTGTTGACTTTTGAACCCGACTCCATTGCCCGACTGCCTGAAGGAATGAAACCGTGAAAACCGCATCTGCTCTCATTGCCGGTCTGTCTCTCTGCCTGACGCTCTGCCTGCCCGCAACGCTCTCTGCTGAAGAGAAAGCACCGCAGGAAAAATGGATCCCCCTGTTCAACGGGAAAAACCTGGATGGCTGGACGGTCAAAATCCGGGGCTATGAACCAGGCGTCAACTATGCAGACACGTTTCGGGTTAAGGACGGGTTACTCACCGTCGACTATGAGCACTACGATGACTTCGATGAAAAATTCGGTCACATCTTCTACAAAGACACCTTTTCTCACTACATCATCCGCGTGGAATATCGTTTCATCGGCGACCAGGTCAAAGGAGGACCGGGCTGGGCATTTCGTAACAGTGGCATCATGGTCCACGGCCAGAGTCCCGAAAGCATGTCCCTCGACCAGCGTTTTCCGGTTTCCATTGAAGTCCAGCTGCTGGGTGGGAAACCGACAGGCAAACGCAGTACTGCCAACCTCTGCACCCCGGGCACGAACGTCGTCATGGACAACAAACTCTTCATGCCACACTGCATCGACTCCTCTTCCAAAACCTATCGGGGTGATCAGTGGGTGACCGTTGACGTCGAAGTCAAAGGCAACAAGATCATCAAACACGTCATTGACGGGGAAACCGTGCTGTCGTACACCAAGCCCCAACTCGACCCCAAAGACGCCGATGCCCAGAAGCTGATCGAACAGGGCGCCCCGATCATGCTGGATAAAGGAACCATTTCCCTGCAGTCGGAAAGTCACCCGGTTCAGTTCCGAAAAGTGGAACTGCTCAATCTCGCCCCCGAAAACAGCAGTAATTGAGAACCGGTTTCAGAAATCTCCGCTGCGAACTCCACGAAGTCAGAGATCTCGTTTCAATCTATATAAATAGACATTTTTCGCCAGATTCACTCTGGTACAAGTGGAGCCATTTACGAATACTACCGGTAGTCAAATATTATCAACAACAATTGCTCCCGCCCGGAATTCGGCAGGGGCAGGAAAGACAAGATTGAGAAAGCAGAACCAATGAAGGGTAGCCAGAAAGTAATCGACGCGTTAAACGATGGCCTGACAATCGAACTCACCGCCATCAACCTGTACTTCATCTCTTCCAAGATGTGCAAAGACTGGGGTTTTGACAAACTGGCCAAGCACTTCTACGACGAATCCATCGAAGAAATGAAACACGCCGAGCAGGTCATCGACCGCATCCTCTATCTGGATGGCGTTCCGGAAATCGCCCGCTACGACGTCATTCGCGTGGGTCAGACTGTCGAAGAACAGATCCAGAACAGCCTGGAACTGGAAACCAAAGGGGTCTCAACCTACAACGAAGCCATCGAACTCTGCCGACAGGAAAAAGACGCCGGCAGCCGGGAATTGATGGATCAGATGGTCGTCGAGTCAGAAGAAAGCATCGACTGGTGCGAATCACAGCTGGAACTGATCAAACAGGTCGGCATCCAGAACTACCTGGCCGAGCAGATTCGCGAATAGCAGGCTTAAACCGGCTGAGCGGCACACAGACAACGTCGCTTGGACTGCCCACAGTCATCACACAGCCCTGCCAGTAAGTCCTTAATGCGGCAATGGCAGGCTGTGCAGCCTTTACCAGCTCCACAACCGCGGGTCACTTCGTGGACGGTCTCTGCCTGGGTCTCAGTAATACACTGCTGGACCTGATCTGGAGTCACTTTCAGACAGTGGCAGAGAAAACGGCGGCGTGGTGCAACTTCAGGGGCCGGGGTGGCTCCCACACGCTCGATCTGGCTTCCGGTTACTGTAGACATCTTACACTTATACCCAGGCGTCTGTCGCATCCATGGTGGCAGACGCTTTTTTACGTGGATAGTGATCTTGAAAAACCCGGAGTTCCTCAGGTAGGAAACGGCTGGAACCCCGATCTCAGGCTTGGACCTGGTGGAATGTCGATCATGAGACTCAGTCTCAACTAAGATAAGTATATCGACCTTCTTTCGGCTGTCAACTACCGTTTCTACATCTTTTTGACAGTTCAGATAGAAAGAAATCCCAATTCATGTGCCATTCAGTACACTGAACCAGAACATTTTCTCCTCTAACCCAGCCACAACAGGCACTTAAGTTCTGACATCCAATTGCAAAACAAAAACAGGCCTGCTCTCGCAGACCTGTTTAATGTCGTTTCAGCCTTCTGCCAAACGATTTACGTCGTCTGTTTCTTAAATGCGGTGTCTGGATCACGGAATCGGTAACCAACTCCACGCACCGTTTCGATCAACTCCGCGTGCTTATCCAGTTTCTGACGCAGGGCCCGGATATGAACGTCAATCGTCCGCTCCAGCACCAGGGCATCATCTCCCAGAGCCGCATCAATCAACTCAGAGCGGGAGAACACCCGCCCCGGCTGACGAACCAGCGCTTCCAGAAGTTCGAATTCACTGCGGGTCAGAGAGATAGGCACATCGTCAATCATCACCCGATGACGCCGGCGGTCGATCATAACTCCCTGGCTCACGATGGTATCAGAGGCTTCGCCATTGCTTTCACGTCGACGAAGCAGAGCCTTGATCCGCTCCAGCAGAATCTTGACGCTGAACGGCTTGGTCACGTAATCGTCAGCCCCCAGCGTGAATCCGACGACCTGATCGGTCTCTTCAGATTTCGCGGTCAGCATCAGAATCAGCACATTGCTGGTTACCGGGTCTGATCGCAGTCTGCGACAGACTTCCAGTCCGTCCATCTGAGGCAACATCAGGTCTAATATAATCAGGTCAGGCGTTTTCAACTGAGCCTGCCGTAACCCGTCCATCCCATCCAGGGCCACCACGGCATCGTACTTCTCCTGTCGCAGATTGTATGCGAGAACTTCAGAGAGAGAACGATCATCTTCAATCACAAGAATGCGTTTCTTTGACATGTCTTTTTCTTATAGCACCTCAGTAAAAGCGGGTCAGGTGGAAAATGTTTCTTTGTGACGATGACGGATAATTTCGCCTTCGGTCAGGTAAATCACATCTTCCGCAATATTTGTAGTATGGTCGGCAATACGTTCAATGTGGCGCGCTGAAGAGAAAAAGTGTAATGCCGGCTTAATCAGGCTCGGATCGGTCTGCATCAATCCGTAGATTTCATTGATGATCTCGCGGTTGTAACCGTCGACAATATCATCCCGCTTGCAGACCGCGCGGGCCTTTTCAGTATCGAAATCGATGAACGCGTCAATCGCGTCGCGTAACATCGAAACCGTAACTTTCGTCATGGGTTCCAAAGCAGCAGGAATGTGGAAATTCGGATAATGCGACAATCCGATGGTCCGCTCAGCGATATTCACAGCCAGATCGGCAATCCGCTCCAGATCATTGTTAATCTTCAGCACCGTTGCCGTCTCGCGCAAATCGACGGCCACCGGCTGATGCAGCGCCAGAATCTTCAGGCAGTCTTCCTCAATCTTCACTTCACTCTCGTTGATCGCCCGTTCCTGCTCAATCACTTCATTGGCCAGATCAACTTGAACTTCGTAAAGCGCGCGACTGGCTTTGGAAATCATCTCTTCCACCAGTGATGACTGGGTGATGATTTCCCGCTCCAGTGATTCCATATCACGCTGTAAATGTTTTGTCATTGGCTTATCCAAACCTGCCGGTAATGTAGTCTTCGGTCTGCTGTTTCTTGGGGTTCGTGAAGAGCTCTTCCGTCGCTCCGGATTCGATCAGCAGCCCCTGATAGAAAAAGGCAGCCTGGTCGGACACACGAGCCGCCTGCTGCATATTATGCGTAACGATCACAATCGTGTACTGTTCTTTGAGTTCGAAGATCAGGTCTTCGATCCGTGCTGTTGAAGCCGGGTCGAGTGCCGACGCCGGTTCATCCATCAACAGAATGTCCGGATCATTGGCCAGGGCACGGGCGATACATAACCGCTGCTGCTGACCACCCGACAGGTTCAAAGCAGAATCGCTCAGGCGATCTTTGACTTCATCCCATAGCGCTGACCGCTGCAGAGAACGCTCGACGATCTCGTACAGATCTTTCTTCTTACGAATACCTGCGATCTTGGGACCGAACGACACGTTATCGAAAATCGATTTCGGAAATGGAGTCGACTTCTGGAATACCATCCCGATCCGCTTCCGCAAGGTCACGATGTCTGTGCGGCTGGAATAAATATCCTGACCTTCCAGCAGGATCTCGCCTTCGACCCGGGTACCTTCAATCATGTCGTTCATCCGGTTCAGACACCGGAGAAACGTCGACTTTCCACAGCCTGAGGGGCCAATGAACGCAGTCACGCACCGCTCAGGAATCGAAAGCGAAATATCAGTTAAAGCGCGGTTATCCGAATAATAAAACGACAGGTCACGCACGCTGATCTTTTCGGTAGCCTGCGCCAACTCATCGGCAGTCCGCATGCTTTTACCTTCAGGAATCGAAGGCCGCACGACAGGACCCTGTGAATGAGTGGAGGCTGCTTTATCAGGTGATTGCATATTATTTTTAACCGAGGGTGTTGAAGCCATAAATTGGTTATCCCCGCTGAATACTATTATAGATAATCGAAATCAAATATGTGCGGGAGAATTTCGTATTTTCCCGATCGCCAGGATCCCTCTCTTACCAGCGAATCTTTTTTCCGTATTTATGCCGCACGAACACCGCTACGGCATTCATGCTGACCAGTACAACCAGCAGTACTAAAATCCCGGCTGCTGCCAGATGATGAAACTCTTCCTGCGGTCGCGAGGTCCAGTTGAAAATCTGAATCGGCAGAGCCGTAAACTCATCCGATAATTTTTCCGGTACAAAGGGAACATAAGCCATCGCCCCGACAACCAGCAGGGGTGCCGCTTCTCCCAGTGCCCGTGAGAGGGACAGAATCACTCCTGTCATAATCCCCGGCAGGGAAGCCGGCAGCACCTGGTACCACACCGTCTGCCAGCGGGTCGCCCCCAGAGCATAAGCCGAACGTCGGATCGAATCCGGTACCGCCCGCAACGCTTCCTGGGATGCCAGAATAATGATCGGTAATACAACCAGAGTCAGTGTCAGTGCGCCAGACAGCACGCTCCGTTCAAAAGCCAGCGCCCGGACGAACAGTCCCAGCCCCAGAATTCCATAAACAATGGAAGGCACGCCGGCCAGATTCGCGATATTCAACTGAATCAATTTCCGCCAGCGACTGCGCGGAGCATACTCTTCCAGATAAACGGCAGCCCCTACTCCCAGTGGCACCGAAAACAGAGCCGTCAGACAGATCAGCCAGATGCTGCCCCACAGTGCGGTCTTGATACCGGCTTTCTCAGGGAACCGTGAAGGCAGCGACTCGATAAAGTCCCAGCTCAACCAGCTTTTGCCCTGCAGAATGATATTCCAGATCAGAACCAGCAGCACCAGCACACAGGAAATCGTGGCCAGAAAACAGGCCGCAGTAAACATCCCGTTAACGATACGCCCGCGGCGTCTCTTTGTATAAATATCGAGTTTCGTGCTCATTCGTAGCGTTCTCCTACTCGGGAGAGAATATATTGAGCAATCACGTTCATCGTCATTGTTGTAACAAACAAGGCAAGGCCGACTGCAAAAATTGTACGGTACTCAATCGTCCCGGCAGGGGTATCTCCCAGACTCACTTGCACGATGTAAGCAGTCATGGTCTGAATACTTTCCAAGGGATTCAGGGTCAGCTTGGGTGTCGCTCCTGCTGCCAGAGTCACCGCCATTGTTTCACCGATTGCACGGGAGATGGCCAGCAGGAAGCTGGCAATAATCCCCGACATCGCAGCCGGCAGGACCACCCGTACTGTCACTTCAAATTTATTTGCTCCCAGTGCAGAAGCTGCTGCCCGCAATGAAATCGGAACCGACTGCAGAATATCTTCACTCAGAGAAATGATCATCGGCAGGATCATAATCCCCACCACGACACAGGCACTGGCAGCATTGAATACGCCGGCACTGGGAAAAATCTGGCGGATGATCGGAGACACAAACACAATTGCCATAAATCCGTAAACGACCGATGGGATACCGGCCAGGATTTCCAGAATTGGTTTCACGATGTCGCGGAAGCGGGGAGATGCATACTCACTCAGGTAAATCGCCGTCCCCAGACCAATGGGAACCGCCACAAGTGCGGAACCGCCGGCCACCAGCATCGTCCCACAGAGCAGAGGCAGAATCCCGAAGTGCTGTGGCTTAAGCAACGGCGTCCATTCAGTCCCCGTCAGAAACTCCAGCACAGGCACGTCGTAGAAGAACTTGACCGATTCGTACAGCAGAATGATCACAATGCCTACGGTTACCAGCACTGAAATGCTGGCGCAGATAAACAGCGAGAAGTGAACCAGGCCCTCATACACAGGACGCAGACTGTTCCACACACCACTCGCACTTTCAAGAGACGCAGGGCGAGGCAGCCCAACGACCGCTGCCTCACCCCCGTTTACTTCAACTGGTTGTTCTGCGTCAGAACGTTCGTTTGTCACTTCGACAAAGCTCCATTAAAGGTTTCCATGTTCTTCTTCTGAACTTCTTCTGAGACGGGCACATAACCCACGTCTTTCGACAGAGCGGCAGCGTTTTCCATGTAGAATTTGACGAAGGCAACTACTTCAGGTCGCTCCAGAGCAGACTTCCGCACATAGATGAACAGCGGACGGGACAGTGGCTCATAAGTGTTGTTCCGCACGGTTTCCAGAGACGGTTTGACACAACCTTTGCCACCATCAACAGCCAGCAGCTTCAGTTTGTCTTTATTTTCGTCGTAGTAAGCGTAGCCGAAGTACCCCAAGGCATCTGCGTCTTCGGAGACACCGGTCACCAGCACGTTATCGTCTTCACTGGCAGTGTAGTCAGCCCGGCTGGCTTTGGATTCACCAACGATTGCTTCAGTGAAGTAATCGAAAGTACCCGAGTCAGTTCCCGGACCGTACAGCTTGATGTCCTTGGCTGGCCACTTGGGATCCAAGTCTTTCCACTGCTTGACGCCACTTTCCGGACGCCACAGTTCTTTGAGCTGACCGACGGTCAGGCAATCACACCAATCATTCTTGGGGTTCACGATCACAGCCAGACCGTCAAACGCGACTGACAGTTCGATGAACTCGATTCCCTGTTCTTTACAGGCGTTGGCTTCTTTTTCTTTCATCGCCCGAGATGCATCGCAGATATCAACTTCACCAGCGATGAATTTCTTCATTCCACCACCGGTACCGGAGACACCAACTGTCACACGAATCTTAGGCTGCACTGCACGAAACTCTTCGGCAACCGCTTCACTCACAGGATACACGGTGCTGGAGCCATCGATTTTCACACTGCCTTCCAGCTTCTCGCCACCTTCAGCAGGTGCTTCCGCTCCCGGCTCAGATCCAGCCTGCTTGGCTGCCGGGCCGTCGCTTTTCCCGTTGCATCCAACGCCAATCAGGGAAACGCCAATGGCCAGACACAGCAGCCCCCATACTTTCCCCTTGTTTGTCGTGATCATCGTGTGTGTTTCTCCCAAATGCGATATGGTTAAATAAGATGGTTCTTCGCTTTGATTCAGAGACCACACCGCCGTTCAGAGCGAACGGGCACCTGTAGCCTCTCTCAGACGCGTGTTACCATACCCGCAATTTGTTAAGACTATATTAAGAAACCGTGAAGTACTTAATCTTTCCGGAACAACCCAACCACCGGAAATGCGCATCCTAACACAGGGATTACACAGCACTTATCACACTCAACCCCGATCTCAGCCACGGGGGAGACGGACAGAAAACGTCGTTCCTGTCCCGACCTTACTGGTCACACCAATCGTACCATTAAACGATTGTACAAGATGCTTCACAATTGAGAGCCCCAGCCCGGTTCCACCCAGCTCACGCGAACGCGCTTTGTCGACCCGGAAGAATCGCTCGAACAGACGGGCCAGATGCTTCTCCTCAATCCCGATCCCGGTATCCTGGACCTGCAGTAACACCATGTTTCCTTCATCACGCTGCCAGCGAATCGTAATCGTTCCCTGCTCCGGCGTGTACTTAATTGCGTTGTTGATCAGGTTCCCCAGGATCTGGTGCAAGCCTTCTTCGTCAGCTTTGACCCGCAAACCGGGCTCCTGCTCTTCAATAATCAGTTCGATCTGCTTCGATTCCGCCACAGTCTGCTGATCTACCAGGCAGGACTCAACAAAGGGACGCAGCTCGATGCTGATAATATCGAAGACCTGATTTCCTGATTCGATACTCGCCAGGCTGATCAAGTCGAGAATCAACTGGTGCAGACGGTCTGCCTGTTCTTCGATCCGCATCAGAAAAGTTTTGCTGATCTCCGGATCATCCATCGCGCCCCGGATCAGGGTCTCGGTGTACGCCTTGATGGAACTCAAAGGCGTCTTCAATTCATGTGAGACATTCGCGACGAACTCCTGACGTAATGATTCCAGCCTCCGTAATTCGGTCATGTCAAATAACACAATCACCAGCCCCGGACAGGGAGTGCCGGGCAGCGGTGTCGTGGTCACCCCCAGAATTCGATCGCTGGTACTCTCGAGTTCCACTTCCATCCGCTGGGGTTCCAGGGTTTTTAATACCTCTGTCACCGCCTTTTGCAGCTGATGATTTCGCACCGATTCAAATAGCGGCTTTCCCTGTGCCTCTTCCGGCGAGAAAAACAACAACCGCCCCGCCGACTCGTTGGCAAACAGCACATGCTGTCGTTCATTGGTCGCGATCACGCCTTCGACCATCCCCTCCAGCACTGTACTCAGACGATCACCGCTCGCCTGCAGCTGACGCACGCGTTCGGCCATCTCCTTGCTCATATGGTTGAAGGACTGGGCAAGGATTCCCAGTTCATCATGCTGGGGAAAATACAGTTTCTGATCGTAATCCCCATTGGCAATCGACTCGGCTGCGTTGGTCAGAATCGTCAGGGGACGGATCATGCGGGCGACCACCCAATAGGTAATCAACATCACGGTAAAGCTGACCAGTAGCGCAATACTCCAGATCAGCTTTTCAATCGACGCGATCTCCAGCTGAATTTTGGACATCGTGATCGAAACACGCACCACCCCCTTAGGCTCGCCATCATGCCTGTACAAGAGCGCATAATACTTCATGGGCTCACTCAGTGTCGGACTTCTCCGTTCGGAAGTCCCCGAACCCGTGGCCAGCGCTTTGATGACTTCCACCCGGTTTTTGTGGTTTTCCATGTCGCGGACCAGTTGCAGTGAACTCTGATCCGAATCGGCAATCACCACACCGTCCATGTCGATCAGCGTAATCCGCGTGCCGGTTTCCGCCCCCAGCTTCTCAACTTTGATCTGCAGCTGCTCAGAGAATCCTCTGTCGAAGACCCCCTCCATGCTGCTCCGCATGATCACCGCTGAGTCGTGCAGACGCTGCTGTACCTGGTCTTCCACCTGGGTCTTCTGACGTCCCGAAACAATCAGCACAAACACAATCGCGGAAGCAATATTCAGACCGGCATAAACCAGGAACAGTTTCCAGAACAGACGCGAAGACCACATTCAGACATTTACCTTGTTGACGGTCCGTGCAGGGAATCATGTCAGACCACTTTTAAGCTGGCCTGTATTACTCCCACACGCAACGAGATTTCCCTATCGGGTTGAAATGAATTGGCCTATTGTGAACCCGCCCCCCTGTATTTCGCAAGGGCTGTCCCCCATTTTCACGCAGACTTCAACAGAACACGGCCACGAACCACACTGCTGCTCCAGTAAAATGCCCCTGATCCACCAAGGCAGACCAGGGGCACCCACATCAGGCAATCACGCGTGTGACCACTCCCGAACCGACCGTTTTGCTGCCTTCGCGTATCGCAAACCGGTCCCCCTCAGCCAGCGCGATCGGCTGGTTGAGCATCACGTTCAGTGTCACACCATCGCCGGGCATGGCCAGATCTGCCTGGCCTTCCACCCGTGCGGTTCCCGTGACGTTCGTCGTACGAAAGAAAAACTGGGGCGTATAGCCATCAAAAAAAGGCGTATGCCGTCCCCCTTCTTCCTTTTTCAACACATAAACTTCCGCTTCGAAGTTTCGATACGGCGTCACGGTGCCAACTGCTGCCAGCACCTGACCCCGCGAAACCTCTGCGTAGTTCGTCTTTCTCAACAGGCAACCCACGTTGTCGCCGGCATAGCCCGTATCAACCAGTGCGTTGAACGACTCCACCGAAGTCACAACATCAGTGCGAGTCTCTTCACACAGACCGACAATCTCGACCGCATCGCCGGGACGGATCTGCCCCTGTTCGATCTTACCCGTCACCACAGACCCGCGGCCCATGATGCTGAACACGTTTTCGACCGACATCAGAAACGGCCTGTCTGTCAGCCTCTGCGGATCCGGCACGTAGGTATCGAGCGTCTCCAGCAGTTCGTGGATACACCGGGAGGCCTCAGGATCATCCGGTCGTGCATCGGCCAGTTTCGCGGAACCGTAGATAAAGGGAACTTCATCTCCGGCGAAGCCGTAATGCGTCAACATTTCTCGCAGCTCCAGCTCCACCAGTTCGATCAGCTCCGGATCATCCACCAGATCACACTTGTTGAGAAATACGACCAGGTACGGAACACCCACCTGCCGCGCCAGCAGAATGTGCTCGCGTGTCTGGGGCATCGGACCGTCGGCGGCAGAGACCAGCAGCACCGCACCATCCATCTGGGCCGCACCGGAAATCATGTTCTTGATGTAATCCGCGTGTCCCGGACAGTCGATGTGCGCGTACGTCCGCTTGTCCGTTTCGTATTTCACATGCGACGCCAGGATCGTCACAGTCTTGTTTTTATCGCGTTCGATACCACCGCGGGCGATCTCCTGGTACGACTTGACACGCGCCAGACCACGCTGTGCCTGCACCTTCAAGATCGCAGCTGTCAGCGTTGTCTTTCCATGATCGATATGACCGATCGTTCCCACATTCACATGAACTTTATGAACCATTGCTCATAGCCTCCTTTCTCAAGAGGAGTGTGTTACATTTGCCGGCCAGCTGAAGAGGTGAGCAGCCTCAGCAACCTTTTTGTGCCCGTGCAGCGCCAGATCGGCTGATGCAACGAAAAAATGCGAGCCTCGCCCCGGCTGGGGCATACCAATAAAAAAAGCCCGTCCGATCAAAGAATCGGACGGGCTTGAATTCATTCAATGTCGACGTTCACACTTCACACACCGACCCCGTCCCGTCAGATTCTGACGAGCTGCTCGATGAACTCTCGCTGGAGAAGAAGTGAAACATGGTTTTTCCCTGTAAGAATTAATGGGGTAGCATTACCCGTTGGGAAGCAGACACCAAAGTTCAGGAGCAGGTTCACAAAAAAAAACGCGCTGCCCTCAGAAACAGGTCAGCGCGAAATTAAAGCGCCATGCTCAACCGTAGATGAAACATCGCTAAATAGAATGATTCCGCAGACCGAGTATCAGTCTGGAATGGATGTCACGAGTTCTTCTGAAACCGCTTCCAGAACGTCTGACGTAATCAGCGGTAGCTCGTCGGCATAACCGACCAGCAGTCCCAGGTCACACAGGCGATTGATCTTGCGCGGATTCCCCTGCGTCAGTTCGAACAACGTCTGGAATGCAGACGCTTCGAACACCGGTTCGGTCCGGCCGGCGACCTGTAGACGATGCTCAACGTACCGTTGTGTCTCTTCTGCAGAAAACGGTCTGAGCAGACAGCGGACCGAAATACGGTCATCCAGCTGAGCGGAACGTTGCAGGTGACTCAACAACAACCGGTCTCCTACCAGCAACAGCGTGAAGTCGACATCGGAGGTCTGCTGAAAATTGAGCAGCTGATGCAGTGTCTCGAAAATTCGCTGGTCTGCAATCAGATGTGCTTCATCGATCACGATCACGGGCTGTGCCCCCTGATCACAAAGCAGCTGTAACTGTCGATGCAGGGCGCGGATGATGCGATCCTTCCCAGTCACTCCCGGCTCGATGCCCGCCTCTTCTGCTCCTAACTCAACCGCGAGATATGAAATCAACTCGACAGGTGAAAGCTGGGGAAAGACCAGTTGTACGAACGGCTGATGCCGCTCTGCAAGCTGACTTTTCAGCACGTGGCACAGGTAGGATTTCCCGCTGCCCGGGTTCCCGACCAGCAGACCGGCTCCCTTGCGGTTCTCCACCAGGTATTGCAACTTCAACAGTCCAGCCTGATGCGGGTGGCTCTCATAAAAATACCCAGCGTCCATCTTTTCTTCGAAAGGGCCGCTCTGCAGATTCCAGTAACTCTGATACATCGACTCTGATTCCCGCGAATGGTTGAAAGGTCTGAGACTTCCGCTTAATTGTTCTCTTAATAATTTCTTTTAGGAACAGCTGCGCTGCGCACTGTCGGCAGCTCGAGCTCTTCAATTTCTCCAGTTAGCCAGGCAGCCCCGGAGCTGCTTGCATTCTGCGTACCCCCGGACTGCCTGTTACCCGACACATAAATGGGCTGCGCTCCGGAAACCTGCTCGACGCGTCCACTCGTCTGCTGATCTCCATAATCGCGTCCCAACGCATGATAGACTCCCGAACCGGTCTCTCTGCTGCCTGCCGCCTGTTTCACAGAAACTGTCTGTACTTCCCCCATGGCTGCTTCCACATCAGCAACCGCTTCCTGCAGCGGCAGCTCCGCATCCAGACCAAATTCCATCGACAGTTCATCCCCACTCCCCAGATCGGGTGCCAGCGACTCGGCATCGGAAAGCAGCTTATCTTCCACAGAAGGCTCTTCCAGTGAACCGAAGAAGGAAATCAGTGCCATCATTGAGCAGACACTGGCGATCAAACCGACGAAGACTTTAGCCGTCTGGTTCCAGCGAACTCCAAAGCGAGATTGGCGTTCGGTTTGAGAGGAATCTCGTGAGATGAGACTCAGAACTCTTTTGAATTTGAGAGACTTCAGCCAGCTCATGACTCGATCCTTCGAGACGGGACTCTGTTTTGACAGCAGATCAGAATTCAATCCCTGAATTCCGGTTAGACAGGACACGGTGTCCGTTCTCCCCCTCAATCTGTTCTGTCGAGAGGCAGTCAGCGCTCTTTTTGTATCGGTTACCGGGTGTATGACTCTTGATCATTTCACAGACTTGGTAAAAGGGGCAGACTTACCAAAATAAACCGGTGATACCTGTCGCTGAGAACAAAAACTGCCGGCACCATCGCACGGTACCGGCAGCATTAGATTAGCAACATAACTTACTGACAGGCCGAGATTTAGTTCAGGCCCAGCACATCCGCCATTGTATACAGACCCGCCTTCTGGGTTGTCAGATATTTGGCGGCCATCAGGGCGCCATAAACATAGCTGTCACGGGTATGGCCGCGGACTGTGAGGTCGATGGTCTCACCCATCATGCCGAAGACAATCGTATGCTCTCCCACATTGTCACCGGTCCGCAATGCGTGATAGCCGATTTCACAGACCGGACGCGGACCGGGACGCCCTTCGCGTCCGTGAACGTGTTCGGTTTGGCCCATCTCGTCGGCAATGATTTCACCAAAATGCAATGCGGTCCCACTGGGTGCATCTTCCTTAAACCGGTGATGCCGCTCAATGATTTCTACGTCCACTCCACTGGGAGTATTCTTCAGCGAATGGGCGGCTTCCCGCACCAGCTTCATCATCAGATTCACAGCCACGCTCATATTGGGGGCCAGAATCAGGGGAGTGGTCTGTGAAGCCGTCAGCACTTCGTTGCGCTGTTCCGGCGTCAATCCCGTGGTAGCAGCAACCAGCGGAATCTGCCGTTCAGCACAGACCCCGGCGATTTTCACCAGTCCGGACGGCAGGGAGAAGTCGATGATCACATCCACGCGGTCGGTCAACTCAGACGTAATGTTCAGTCCAATAGGGCCGATGCCGGCCACTTCACCCACATCTTTACCCAGGGCGGGAGAAGTATCCGATTCCAGGGCAGCCCCCAGTTTCAGATCCGGATCCTGATATACGAGCACAGCCACCCGCTGTCCCATCCGACCGCTGGCTCCATTGACTCCGACAAGAAGTTGATCGCCCATCTCACTGCTCCCATTCACAATAACGTTCTGATATTCGAACCAAAGATTTTTTGTTGGCTTAACTCTGTTGCAGATCGTAATACACGCACTGTCACTTTTCCATCAGAGCCCACCACTTTCTCCCTGCATTTTCCAGTTTATTCGCCTCAACTCACCAGCCTGCTGAGTGCCTGCTTGAGTTCCTCAATCACATCTGTTTCGGTCTCAGTTTCCAGACGGGTCTGGAGCGTCTCCACAGTGGTCGGAGCTCCCAGTCGCCCCAGCGCCCAGGCCGCGGCTCCTCGAATCAACGGCTCCTCATCATTGAGTACTCCCAACAATGCCTGCACTGCAGTCTCGTCTCCCCGGTTCCCCAGTACGATGGCTGCATTCCGGAGCAACCCCGCCCGACGGGCCCGCGACATCGGCGTACTCTGGAACCGCTCCTGAAATGCAGCTTCATCCAGTGTCAGCAGTTCGCAGGCATCGACGGGGGTAAACGTTTCGACCGGCTGAAACGCTGTCTCTCCGCTGATCGGTGCCTTCCGATTCCAGGGACAGACATCCTGACACACATCACAGCCAAACATCCAGTCCTGCATCCCCGGTCGTAACTCTGCAGGGATCGGCTGATCTCGCAATTCAATCGTCAGATACGAAATGCACTTCCGCGCATCCAGCGTCCCTGCTTCCACGAACGCATCGGTCGGACAGGCTTCCAGGCACCGCGTGCAGGTGCCACAATGACTTGTTTGTTGCGGTTCGTCATATTCCAGCTCATCACTCAGCAGCAGCCCCGCCAGAAAAAACCAGCTTCCCTCCCGCTTGTTGAGCAGCAGCGTGTTCTTTCCAATCCAGCCCAGTCCTGCCAACTGAGCGAAGTCCCGCTCCAGCAGCGGCGCAGTATCGACAACACCCCGCGTTTCACAATCGGGATACTGCTCGCGAATCAAGCGCGACAGCTGCTTCAGCTTCTTGCGAATCACTTTGTGATAGTCGGTCGTCCCCCAGGCATAACGCGAAACCCGCGCCTCGGTTCCCGTCACTTCGGGCGGTGCTTCCGTCTGATAATTCAACGTCAGCATCAGCACACTGCGCACGGAACTCATCACATAGCGTGGATGTTCATAGGCCTCTTTACGACGTTCGAGATAGCTCATCTCTCCCGCGTATCCCTGGTTCAGCCAGTCCAGAAAGCTGTGATAACCAGTGGGCGTGACCGCCGGCGCAATCCCGGCCAGATCAAAGCCGACCTCGCGCGCCAGTCGCTTGATCAGCTCACTCTGCTGACTCAACGATTTCCCCGTGGTTTCGGCACTCTTACCCATTCTGCTCCCACAATTCGATGTCACTCATCACAGCGATGAATCTGCCTGCATCTGTTCCCACTGGGCATGACCGATTTTTAATACGTCTGCATCATCCCGTTTCGTCAGCGGTGTGTACTGAGGGTGTCGCGATTCTTTGTAAGGATCGTTGTGCTTCGTGTTGTAGCAACAGATGAATCCCCATCGTGGATGGTCGCTTTTATTCTGATCTGAGCGGTGGAGCAGATTGGAGTGAAAGAAGATCGCCGAACCCGGTTCCAACGTGCAATACACGAGTTCAAACCGCTCGCAGGCCGCAGCCACCCGCTCCGGATCTGCGCCGGTCTGGTCACCCACCTTGCCATGATTCATCCGCCCCATCAGATGGCTTCCTTTAAGCACCTGCAGGCAACCGTTCTCCTGGGTCGCCCGGTCGACGGCAATCATACAGCTGGCCATATCCGGAAACAGGCAACCGTTGTTGTACCAGTATCCGTAATCCTGGTGCCATGCCCAGGCACCACCCACCTTCGCTTCTTTCTGGATCATCTTATGGTGGTAGTGATAGACTTCATCTCCCAGCAGTTCTTCCATCCGGTCCACAACCCGGTGACCGGCGGCAATCGCACCGTAGATGTCATCGCCGACTTCGTTCTCCACGCTCAGTTTGACCGCGCCCCCTTCTCCGTCAGCCCGGCTGAAAGTCACCTGCTGCATCGCCAGGTCTGCCCGACCAATCTGCCCCAGCAGCGCTACTTCTTCCTCGCTGAATAACGATTCCACGACCACAAATCCGTCACGCTGAAACCGCTCGACTTCTTCATTTGAGAATAACGACGTCACCATTTGCCTCACTCCCCATTCACTACTGCTAATGAGAGCTATTGAAATAACACCAGAGTTTTGCGGGTGGCACAAACAGAACCCGCGACATCCTTTATTCTACCGCCTCGCTTCCCGGGTTGCGAGTAGATCATTGCCAAACAAAAAGACACAGTCCCTCACGTGAAGGACTGTGTCTGAGAAACTCGATTATTCAGCGGGATTCAATCAGGCTTCATCCAGCAGATTCACAGCTGCAAACTCCTGACCTTCCAGCATCGCCAGGCTGGCACCACCGCCGGTACTCACATGCGAGACCTGATCGGCAAAACCGAGCTGCTGGATCGCGGCGGCACTGTCACCACCACCGATGATGCTGGTTGCATTGCTGTCTGCGATCGCCTGGGCAACCGCTTTGGTTCCTTCATCGAACGGCGGCATTTCGAACACACCCATCGGTCCGTTCCAGACCACTGTTTTAGCGGACTTCACTGTCTCAGCAAACAGTTTCGCTGATTCCGGTCCGATGTCCAGTCCCTCGAAACCGTCAGGGATTTCACCGGCTTTCACAACCTGCTTGTTGCAGTTGCTGTTAAAGTCGTCGCCACAGTGTGTGTCGACCGGCAGCATCAGTTTGTCGCCCCCTTTGGCGATCAGCTCTTTTGCCAGCTCGACCTTGTCCTTTTCTACCAGACTGTCACCAACCTGACCTCCCTGGGCCAGCGAGAACGTGTAAGCCATCGCACCACCGATAAGCACCTTGTCGCAGATACCCAGCAGGTTGTTAATCACGTTGATCTTGTCAGAGACTTTCGCTCCCCCCAGAATCGCCACGAACGGACGCTGAGGATTCGCAATCGCATCGGACAGGTATTGAATTTCTTTCGATACCAGGAAGCCAACTACTTTCGGCTTACCGTCCATGGCTTCCGGAACTGCAACCATCGAAGCATCGGTCCGGTGGCAGGTACCAAAAGCGTCGTTGCAGTAGATATCAGCGAAGGCAGCCAGCGCACCTGCGAAAGCGGCATCCCCTTTTTTCTCACCATCGTTGAACCGCAGGTTCTCCAGGATCAGCACCTGGCCATCTTCCAGGGCAGCGACCTTTGCCTTCGCATCGTCGCCAACTGTATCCGTCGCGAAGGCGACGTCCTGATCCAGCAGCTTACCCAGGCAGGCAGCGGTTGGTTTCAGGCTGAATTTCGCATCACCGGCATCCCCCTTGGGACGTCCCAGGTGACTCATCAGAATCAGGCGACCGCCACGATCGATAACGGACTTGATCGAAGGCAGAGCCATCCGCACCCGGCGATCATCGGTAATATTCAGATCGTCATCCAGCGGAACGTTAAAGTCGACACGCATCAATACGGTCTTACCCGCTACGTCTACGTTTTCAATTGTTTTCTTTGCCATGGAAACTTGAACCTGTCTCTTTGATTACAGAGGTTAAGATAGAATGTGACTGTATTGAACCCGTCCGAAAAATGACGAATTCCTGCTAATACTGGCGGGAGCACTTTAAGTTGCGAGCGCGGGCTACTGAAAGACCGACGGACTACTCGTCCATCACGTCCTTTTCTTTCGCATCCGCCATGCTGTTGACTTTACCTTCGAACTTTTTGGTCAGTTCCTGGATCTGATCCTTGGTATCGTCCCGTTCGTCTTCCCCCATCACTTTGTCTTTTTCGGACTGGTCAGCATGCTTGTTTGCATCCCGGCGGATGTTGCGGATCGAAATCCGGGCTTCTTCAGCCAGCTCTTTCACGCGTGAGACCAGCTGCCGACGACGTTCTGTCGAAAGTGGGGGAATGTTCAATCGCACGACGCGACCATCGGTATTCGGTGCCAGTCCCATATCGCTGGCCTGGATCGCTTTGGCAATCTCTCCCACCATCTGGGCATCGAAGGGGCGAATCAGAATCTGCTGCGGCTCGGGAACGCTCACGTTCGCCATCTGCTTCAACGGAGTCGGCGAACCGTAGTAATCCACGCGGATCGAATCCACCAGACCGGGCGTGGCCCGCCCCGTACGAATCCCCTGCAGCTGACCTTGAAATACGTGAACCGCTTTGTCCATTCTCTCTTCCGCGTCGAGTAAAATTTCTGCCTGGTCCATGCTGCAAGTCCTTCGAATAGTTAGCTTTATCTGAATAGAATCGATG
This sequence comes from Gimesia chilikensis, assembly GCF_008329715.1. Taxonomy (GTDB): domain Bacteria; phylum Planctomycetota; class Planctomycetia; order Planctomycetales; family Planctomycetaceae; genus Gimesia; species Gimesia chilikensis. The sequence continues at coordinate 86,338 of NZ_VTSR01000008.1, forward strand.
TCTGACTGGATACCGCTCGCACCACTGACCGGAAATGTTCAGTCTGTCAGCAACGCGAACTGGCCCGATTTTAGTTGACCAGCTCTGAAAATCAAACCGTCAGGAACGAGAAAAACCAGCTGAAACAGGTTCAGCTGGTTTTTCTCAGGCAAGACTCACTCTTCTATTTTACTCTGTAACAGGAGACCGATCAGGCAATCGGCGACTCTTCCCGGTTCATAATGCCACTCAGATACAACAGGTTTTTCTCCTGAGGCAGATTGGTCTTGAACTGCAGATGTTTCAGTTCCGCCTTCAACAGATCACGGCGACTGATCTGGCCAACCAGGCAGTTTCCATCGCGGACGACCGGCAGACGACGTGTCGGCGTGCTCTGAAAAATCTGCGCAATGGTCAACAGATCCGTGTCTTCCGTGATACACCGCGGTTCCGTATCGATAAACGGAAAGATCTGCGTTGACGGCAACTGCTCATAGCTGGCTTTAATCAGCACATCCATGCAGCACCGTTCTGAAAAGACACCCAGTAATCTGCGTTCTGAATCCAATACGGGTGCACCGGAAATCCGATGATTTAACAGCTTCCCGATTGCTTCATGTACATCCATGTCCGGAGTTAAGGTGATTAACTTCGTGACCATAATGTCTTTCGCGAGTACAGGCTTATCCATAGCTTTTCCCCCCTTCTAAATTGGCGATTTTAGAGACCAGGTTAGTGAGTCACACAATAAACAGTGACAGGAAATGACTTCAGAACGATGGGATCAGTGTGAACTCAATATAGAAATGAAATAACGCCTGGCACGTTATTCATAATCGAATGTGGAAAACTTTTACATTTTACCAACCACTTTTTGATTACTCAAAATCTTTTCCGCTGATCACGTATCCGTACATGTGCTCTGACCAGCGTTATCTTTTACAATTTCAACGACTTAACGATTTCTGCAAAAATTGATTCCTGCGTCTTTTACACCAATTTCTCCCCCATCCTGGAAGTCGAGACCTGACAGATACGCTCCGGGACGCTTATAATCAGGCTTCGCCTACTCAACTTTAGAATCTCCTGCACCAGCGGTGCTTCACAGCCCCTGGTCAGACAATAGAAATCAGGGCAATGTCACAACGCGTGGAAATCGATGGTGTCGGACTGCATCTGGGACGGCCGGACCAGACCGTCAGCGACTGGATCGGACAACATGAAGCACTCAAGCAGTTGCTCGCCTGCTGGCTGGTGATCGACGAAAAAGATATGCCACTCACACCACGACTGGTAGGCACACCCGGTATCGGAAAAACATCGCTGGCTATCGCAGGCGCACGCACGCGCGAGCAGGAACTCTACATCTATCAATGTACTGCAGACACACGACCTGAAGACCTGCTGGTCACCCCGGTACTCGCCGAAAGCGGGAAGATCACTTATCACGCATCCCCACTCGTCAGTGCCATGATTCGTGGCGGCATCTGTGTGCTCGATGAAGGCAACCGCATGAATGAAAAATCATGGGCCAGCCTCGCACCACTGCTCGATCATCGGCGCTATATCGAATCCATTGTCGCCGGCGTCACAATTCCCGCACATCCCGATTTCCGCTGTGCGGTCACCATGAACGAGGATGAGTCCACCTTCGAAATCCCCGACTACATCCTCAGTCGTCTGCAGCCCAGCATCACCCTCGAACATCCGAACCGCGAAGATGAGAAAATGATCCTGCACTATCATCTCCCCTTCGCCGATGAGCATATGCTCGACCTGACCGTCGACTTCCTGCAGCAGTCACACAGCCTGAAACTCGATTTCTCAACCCGCGATGGCATCAACGTGCTGCGACTGGCACTCAAACGTGCCGCCCAGGATAAAGAACACCCCCTCAGCAAAGACACCATCTGGCTCGAGTCCCTGAAGAGCTGCCTGGGTGATGATGCCCTCGACCTCGAATCTCTCTCAGAAAAGCGTCAGCAGAATCTGGGTGGCAACATGATGCCGATGGGGCTGGGAGACTTCTTCTTCTCCCCGGATAACCCCCTGCATCCGGATCGGGATGATGACGATTTCGAAGACTTCGAGGATGACGAAGACGACGACAACTATTAAATCGTCATCAAATCCCGTCAGGCACTCGCGGTCGACTCAGATCGTTAATACCGATTGCCTGAGTTGCCCTACTGAGGCGCCGCTGCAGGTTTCGGCGCGACTACCGGCGGTTCTTCAAAACTCAACCGGATCTGGAATGGTTCGATCAGAATATCTTTCTGCTCCAGATCGGGTACGACCCAGGTTCGCAGACGATTGCTGCTCGTCGTCTCTTTAAGTACCTGCGAACCATCCCGCAGATCGATGACCTCCAGATCTACCTGATTTCCCGAAGAAGTTGAAATACCCATAACGCGACGGATGCCAAACGTCATCACCGGCAAATCGAAGAACTGCGTGAAATCGATCCCCTGTGCCTCGAGCATCCGGGACCACATCAGCTCTCCCGTTTCACGATCGATGGAATACAACATCCCGTTGAACAGGAGAGACGTCATGCTCAAAGGGCGATACGTTACTCTGCTCTTTACGACATAAGGTAGACTGACAAACACCAGGTACTGCTTTTTGTTCTCCAGCAGCAGCACACGCATCACATTGGGTGCAGCCTGGCCTTTGACTTCGACCTTCTGCTCGCCAGTCCGCAGGTCTCGTATGGAAATCGTTCCATCCGCTGCCACCATGGCGATCTCATAATTCTGCCCCAGCGTATAATTCGTATCTTTGTTGATCTCGAAACTCCAGACCACTTCATCGCTGACCAGGTCCCGCAATTCAAGTCGACGCGTATCATCGGCGGGTGGTCCCAGTGTCAGCAGATAGCGTTCAAAGGCAAAAATCGCCGAGTGACCTGGCTTCAGTTTGAAAGCATTGACCGATTCTCCATTCTGACCACTGCGGACCACGTACCGCGGCTCGGTCCGGCTCTGAGAAGTCATCAGAATCACATGCTCCGCATTGCCAAAATGCCAGCTGTTGTTGGGCAGTCCCTGACGTTTCCAGAGAATTTCCCCAGTCAGCAGATCGGCTGCGATTAATTCGCTTCCCAGTTGATAGCAGAGGAATTCAGAATTGATTGTACCAATGCGTCCCAGTTGTTCGCGATCCGAATTCCGCGTGACATATTCACGCAGCACCGGCGCCAAACCACTGCGTTCAATGGAAATGTAATCACGCAGACTCGGCGGACCGGCGATCATCCTCTGTTTCCAGAGCAGGGTTGGCTGACCATCGGTTTTCCGATTGATGGTATCCAGCACAAAAAACTCGGCCCCAAAATTCACGACCAGATAATTTTCGAACACGCGGGCCGAGAAGAAAGGCTGTTGCGGAACTTCGATCCCGGCTTCCGCCAGTGAGAAGGTCCACAGCGGCTTCCCTGCACCGTCAAATGCCAGCAGCTGTTCTTTCGCCGGCCCCACTTCCAGCCGATGATTTTCGAATAAAGGATTCGTCAGCCCGATAATTTCCACCGGCAGCGATGTGTTTTGCCCTTTGGACTGCTCATCGCGATAAACCTGGGCTGGATAGCCAGGCCAGACTGAACTGGAACGTGACTGTTTCTGAAACTCCGGATCTGACTGCCAGGACTCCGCCACCTGTTGACCCGATTTTCCATCCAGACAGATGACATCGGGCCACTTTGTTTTCAGCTCCTGCAACAACTCCTCTGCCTGAGCATACTGATTGAGTGACACATAGATCTCAGCCAGTCTAGCCGTGGCGAAGGCGGCACTCACAGGCTGAGCCGAGTTGCGCAACTGTTCAAGCTGCTGCATCAGCTGCCGACGCAAGACCGACTGCTTTCCCGGAGATGCTGTTTTCAGCTCTTGCGTCAGCCGCTCAACCAGCAGCATTCGCGCCTGACGGGTCGCCGGCAGATTGCCACAGCACTTGAGGAATCGCTGCAGTTCATCCTGACCGGCAGAGGCCAGGTGGTTCGTATAATAGCTGGAGAAGAACGCATCGATTTCCTGACGTTGCTCTTCATTCGCCCGTACCATCAACAGTTCCAGCTGCGAACGAATCCAGCGATCGGTGCGAACAAAAGCGCCTCCTTTGGCAGTCTCGGTAGAAAACAGATTCTTCAATTCCGAGAGCTTCAGGTAGTTCTCCAGAGCCGCTTTCAGATTTCCCTTGGACTGGTAATTCGTTGCCAGGATCTGGAAGAAACGACGCTGTTGATTTTCATCAACGAGCAATGGTTCAATTTTACTGATCTGACTCTCATACTGAATGAAGTCATGATCGAGACTTTCCAGCATCATGTCTGCATACAGTCGCCGCGCACGGATGGTGGGTTGGATCTCAATCGACCGCTCAATTTTCGCCAGGGCCTGCTTCACATTTCCAGAGTAAAGATACAACTCACCCCGCAAGAGTTCCGCCTCTGCCTGTTTCGCTGGCTGATCGGACTGACTGGCCAGGCGAATCTGTTCAATAATCGACGCCGCCGATCGAAACCCGACGACTTCGGTCTCATTCTGAGCGACCAGCATCCCGCTCCCGGCTGAAAGATTTCCCACCAGCGTGTCAGTCTCGACCCGCGTCCGGGCCAGAATCAGACCATCGTCCAGGCGGATACTCAGGATCTCTCCTGTATCCACAGGTAGAAAATATGTATCCCGCACCACGATGCCCCTTCCGCTGGGGGCTGGAATCTTCTGAGCTTTCGGCCAGGCCGGACTTCCATCACTTAACTTGAGTGCCTCAATTGAACCCGGTCCAACCAGCAGGATATTCCCATCCTGTACCGAGGCAATAAACAGGTATTCCTGCCGCGGTCGCGACCAGATCAGTCGACCATCAAACAGATCCAGGCACTTCAGGTTCTGTCCCGTACGTGACTCTAACAGGACCCGGTCACCCACGATCAAGGGCGTGAATTCCGCCCAGCCTTCGGCGTTCTCGTTCGCATCACGGCTGAAGGCAGCATAAGAGGTAATCGCATTTCGGCGTGGCTCCACATTTCTCCAGAGCAGTTGACGTGTTACGGCGTTGATCCCCACCGTACACCCCGAACCGGTCGGACAGACCAGAACGCCATGGGCCAGCGACGGACTCAATCCCATGCGGCGACGGATATGATCCAGCGGGCGACGATCCGTTGTATAATCACGGGCGATCGGATACTCGCTGCGAAACAGCGACTGCGTCCAGAGCGTTTTACCGGTCTGCGGATCCAGCACCAGCAGACGAAACTCGCGGCCCTCTTCGGCCAGAGCATACAGCTTGCCATTCAGGGGTAACGGCGGCCCGAGGAAGTAGTGCCCCGAATAATTAATCGGGTTCTGCAACCGGGGACCTCCCAGTTCCCAGACGAACTTACCCGTGGCCACTTCAAAGGCCATCAGACGGTTGTAGGAGTTGGGTGAGAGCACGCTCTCCTGGTCTTCCCGACTGAAGTGATAGAAACCGCCGATAAAGCCAACGTTTTCCACGCTGAATACCAGCTTGCCATCTGAGCTTAAATGGCCGACCGTGTAATCCTGCCAGGCTCGCTGCGTCAGATACTTCTGTAACGGGGTCTGGGGCGTACCCAGAAATTCCTCATCGGAATTCTGCGGATCCTTCAGCATCTCGCGGAACAACGCATCCGAAACCGTCGTCTCCCACTTCAGTTTGCCGGACCGCAGGTCCAAGCCCTTCAGGTTATTGTGCGTTCTCACGACAACAGTGTCGCCCGCCACAATCGGACTGGCAGCAGGTAATACCCCCGACAGATGCTTGCGACGGAAGTCACCCAGTTTCTGCAGGATCGCTTCCAGGGGAGGCAGATTTGGATTGTTCTGTAAGAATGGATCGCGGATCGTGGAAAACTGCCACTCCGGTTTCGAGGAAGGGACGGCGAACTCTGCGGAAGCGATTCGCTCTGCATTTCCGCGATAGAGAGTCCAGTCAGACTGTTCCCGGGCTCCCTTCAGATCCAGCGTTCCCACCATTTGGGATAACCACGCGACAGGGTTCTGCCCTTCCTGGAACAACGCGACCTTTTTGCCATTCGGAAAGACATAGTCTGCACCGTTGGTCTCACGAGCCAGCTTCATCAGCGACTGGCGGCTTTTTCCGAGGTTCCCCAGATGGTACCAGGCGACCGCCAGCTTGAACGTCAGATGTGGTTCCTTCTCAGTGGCCAGATCATGCCGTTCGCTGAGCGATTCCCACAACTGCGCTGCAGCCGGTAAATCACCCCGCTCGTAGTAATAAGAACCCAGAGTGTAAGCAGCCTCGGCTCCCGCCTGGGTATGAAAGAATCGTCTAACGACTTCGCGGAGGAGGTCCTGGTTGTCCTGTTCCCGTGCTTCGCGCAGCATCTGCTCAGCGGTGGGACCGTACTGCACCGAATAGTATTTTTTCCCGTCCGGAGGTAACGCCGCCAGTTGATCCTCGGCAGCCCGTTTCAGGCTGTGAAAGCCCACGCCACGATCAATGGCCACAAAATCTTCCGGGGCATCCAGAATCGCCTGCAACTCCGGAATTCCAGCAGAATAATTCTTCTCATCGATCAGCTGGCGGGCATCCTGATAGCGTTTCGAAAACTGACGGCTCGCAGGAAACAACTCCAGTTGATCGCGGCCATTGGGCCACGCATCCAGGGACTCCTGCCCGAAACAGAAATCGGGCAGCAGTAAGCTCAGAATCAGCATGCCCCCATACAGGAAACAGCGGGTGCGTTCTGGAAGTAATCTGGTAGCGTCTGATGCAAACAACATAGGCAAAAGCGGTGTTTCCACGTCCTGTCTAAATAAAATAACTTTGAAATTCGAGCGAGTTTCGAATCTCCTGGCCCTGACCGGACTCACATCCCCGGCAACAGAACTAATTCACCATCAAGCGGGTGTCTTCGACGACTTCCTGAATGCCCGATTGATCCAGCTCCCCGGTACGGAATGCCCGGTTCGCTTTGACAACGCCCTCCCAGAGCATGACATTCACGGCAGCATCCTGCTTTACGTTATAACCCAGCGGGCTGTCAGTACCTTCATACACTGTCAGCGGTACATGTTGAATTTTCTTCTCGCTGGCGATTTGTTTTAACTTCGATTTCTGCTCACCAGGATTCTCACTCAGCAGCACGACGAATGCAGCCAGCTTGTCATCTTTGTGAGCGGCCACCTCTTGATCGATCTGCTGAATCAGAGTCTCGGTCTCTGGTCCCAGTTCCCGCACGAAAATTCCCACCACGGGGCGTTCCCCATACAGACAACGGTAGCAGAGTGTCTTTCCCTCATTGGGACCCGTGACATCTTCCACTTCAAACGGCATCGGGATCTCTCCGACTTCCATTCCCGACTGGAAGGAAACCGTCTCGGTCTGACTCATGTCAGGTTTCGAGGATGCTGATCCCGGGAGAGGCGCTGCTTCCCCCAGTTCGGCTTCCGGTTTGGTGACCGGCATTTCGGTAGAGGCATCCGTTACCGTCTCATTAGACGTTTCCGCTTTCCCACATCCTGCCAGCGTCATCGCAGCCAGCAGAAGCATAGCGGCGGAGACAGACAGGATTTGATTCAAACGGTTACGGCTCATGGGCTTGTCTCCCTGGTAACAAACAAAAAACAACTCACCCGCACCGCCAATTGTATGCCCTCAGCCGGTTGACTGTCGAGTACGAATGACGATTTTTACGGGTGAGTGAACGCTTCTGAACCGTAGTTTTCGGCCCAAAGAACGGTTTTAGGAGCAGGAACTACTTCAGTTCGTTGACTTTCTTCAGGATGGCTTTGCTGTCATCAGCAGCTTTGACCTTGGTGTTCTTCATGGCAACCTTACCGTCTTTGTCGATCACAAAAGTCCAGCGGGCTGCTGTTACACCACGGGTCAGCTTCTCCTTTTTCCCGTCGATGGTCCGCTCAATCGTGGAACCGGGACGCAGGGGAACGCCAAACTTCTTGGCCACACTGCCATCTTCATCTGCCAGCAGCGTGAAGTTCAGATCATACTCTTTTTTGAACAACTGATGATTCCGTACTGAATCACCACTGACACCCACGACTTCTACGTCTTTCCCCTGCAACTTCTTCATGTCATCTCGGAATCCACAGGCCTGCTTGGTGCAGCCACCGGTCATGTCGGCAGGGTAGAAGTAGACCACCAGAATTTTCTTGCCAATATAATCAGTCGACTTCCAGCCTTTGCCCGCGTCATCTGTAGCTGTGAAAGCAGGAGCCGCATCGCCGACTTCCACTTTTCCGGGAGGTGCATTCACCTGCCCCTGGGCACTGGCAGACAAACCACACAGACAAACCAGACTCAACAGGGAGCCGAGGATATTACGATACGATACCTTCATGTCATTCACCTTGTTTAAAATTAGAATTGGAGTTGGAGCTACATTACATCTTACATTTTCAACGTGCCTGCGTCTTCGCTGCAGACAGATTCTCATTCTCTTTTCGTGATCCAGGGACGATGCCGTGATTCTGAAATGCGGTCACTTTTCGGGGCTGCGCGATCAACAGCTGATCCCCCGCGATTACCAGGTTCCCTCCCGTTTCTCCCTGTAAGGCTTGCAACGGGATTCTCTGTTTGAGCATGCCTCGTTCAATGTCTACGACGAGCAATTCATCCCTCAAAGGCCAGTATACGTTCTCTCCAGCGAGCAGTCCTCGCCCATAGCCGAAACCCTCCGGATCGAGATAGCCGGCCTTCCAGCGCAACGCCCCACTTGTCCGATCGATGCCATACAGTTGATTCCCGCTGACCACCAGGGTCCGCGCTGTGACTCCCAGCAGGTTTCGAATCTGTGCCGGCCATTCCCGCTCCCAGAGCAAAAGTCCCGAAGACGCATCGAAGGCCATGAGGGTTTTTGTATCCTGGGGAGCAACGAACAAAATTCCCTGGTCATACAGGCAAGGGACCAGACCACTCGCCATGTGATCGCTCAATTCCCGCCGGGAAACATCGTCTGCGGAAGGATAAGTCACGACCCAGTTGAGTTTCCCATCCTGTGTATTCAGTGATGCGATCGCTCCCATATCCGTTGAGAGATACAGTTGCCCCTCTGCGAGTGTCAGCAGCAGATGGGTGATGTAGTTCACACCTTCTTCAATGTTCCTCAGTGCCAGGCAGACTTTCTGATTCCACAGCATCTCCCCGGTCTCGGTAGAGAAACAGGCGACATTCGTCTGCACTTCGGGAAAACCCCGGTGCAACACGACGTAGAAACGATCGCCGACAACAACAGGCGCCCCTTCAAACGACCAGACAAAATTCTGCTCGCGCAACTCGGCGGAAGAAATCTTCCAGAGCATTTTGCCTTCGCCCTCGTCCAGGTCCAGGCAAACCAGTTCCGAAAACAGTCCCAGCCGCTCATCTTTCGCCACGGAAGTAACCGGCGATCCCATGCGAGCGTATAACCGTCCGTCGGCTACAGTCATCGTAAACCGGGGGACTCCCACGACGGAACGAAACGGCAGTCTGACGGCCCCCTGTAGAACGGAAGGATATATAATGGGACTTGCCTGAGGATCCGCGTCGGACCAGGCGGGTGTTCCCGTCTTCCAGTTGAGTGCATAAATGCGCTCTGAGTCATTAATAAAAACATGCTCCCCATGTACGACAGGGAAGAGTCCCGGCGGCACGCGTTGACCAAAGGCAGGTTTCCGCGTGTATTCCTGACTCCAGACCAGAGGCACACGAAACGACCAGGCTGCTGCTCCGACGTTCAGAGCATGTCCGGCCCGGAAATTACGGGTCTGGTGTCCGGCAAAGGTCTGCATTTCGTCTTGATCATGCGCCAGTGAGACCTGACCGCGATCTGAGAGAATTCCTGTAAGTTGGTCTGCCAGGTTCCCCTGCTTACCGGCGAGTGAGCCTTCCGCATCGGGATACCGCTCGCGAAACACAGCCAGTTCCGCTTCGGCCTGTTTGAAATTTCCCTCGAACAGACTGACCAGAATCAGACGCGCCAGAATCGGCGGCACAGATAAATCGGAATCGGGATAGTAGAAGAGTCCGGTATCACTGCGCGCTGTAGATCCCGGTTCAGGCGGTAGCAGTTTCCGCCAGTAATCCCGCGCCTGTCCCAGTTCACCGCGTTCCCAGGAGATTTCGCCGAGGCGATACAGGGCATCGTCGCCGTAACTGCTCATCAGTGCCTGATCGACAATCTGCAACAGCGGGCCGACTGACGATTCCGCTTCCGCCTCTTCCAGCCACCTGCGGGCTCGGGGATCAACCTTTTCCCGGTAAATCTGAATCGCTTCCGGGGGAAATCCTGCGAGCAGGTTCTGACAGTAAGTCGCCACTCGCAGATAGCGTCCCGGGGATTCAGGATAAAGCGTGTTGCCGTATTCCTGGGAGATCTGGATCAGACTGTTGATCGCGTCTTCCCATTGCGCGCCTGCCAGAAAATCCTGCACGGAGCCCATCTTCTTGAGCACCGCATTATTCACATCCAGGGAGACCGATTCGCGGAATTGATCGGCGGCTGCCTGTGACTCTGTCTGAGCCAGGCTGATCTCTGTCGAGAAAAAGATCGCTCCCAGCACCAGCAGAGCGATGCAACCGCACGGTTTATGCATGGCGAAAACGACCCCACATCATTCAGCAACAGATCTAAGGGCATTAAAAAGGACACGCCCAATCGGACGTGCCCTGTCTGTACGTTTCTCTGATGTTACAGAGGATTACTCGAAATCAGATGCTTTGTATTTGATCTCGCCCAGGTCGAGGGTTTCCCCGTCCTTGACGTTCACATTGAAGCTACGATCCAGGTAACCTTTCTTTTCATGCCAGATCCGGAAAGTCTGCTTACCGGCGGGCAGATTCTTGATGGTGAATTTTCCATCTGCATCAGATACCACAGCGTAAGGATGATCTACCACGAACCAGTAAGCGGTCATCCAGGGATGAATGTCGCACTTAACCTGCATCGGCAGAATTTCAGGAATCGGGTTGGAAACTTCTTTTCCTTCACGATCTTTGGGAGCCAGGATGAAGTTCACAGCCTGGTTTTTGATCGGGAAGGTATGGGTGTTGTGAGCGACGGGATCGTCTGATTTGACAATCACTTTCTGGTCGGTACGAACAATCAGAGCGTGAGGCTCGAAAGTACAACCTTTCTGGTCGAACACGACGGTCTTGTCTTTGGATTCCTTCAGATCGGGATGAATGTCTTTTGCCCGACGCATGTAAAGGAAGATATTCTGGATGCCTTTGTTGTCAGGATTGACAACCAGATCATTTCCCAGATGAGTGTCAGCTGCACAAACGGCAGCATCCTTGACGTTGGGATCGCCTTTCTTTCGCTGTACGGGACGCTCGGGGACAGGACCATCGAAGACAAACTTACCAGTGATCGAACCCCAGCCTTCTGCAGAAGCAGTAACAGGCGTGAAAAAATTCAGGCCAGAGATCAAAACAGCGGCGAGCAGAACCTGGCTAATATTTTTCTTTTGCATAACTTAAACACCTCGTTTATTTGAATTATGATTGAACAGACCAATGATGGAGGCAGGGATACGGTCACCACATTCAGTCTAAGCGGCCCGTCGTTTTGGTAGGTTTCTGGCAGGAATAGTTCGTTTACCGGGTAAACGGCCTGCATTGTGTGAAGTTACTCTCTTCTCAGGATGACAGAACGCAGAACCAAAATCAAGTATATCTGAAACGGGATTACAGCAAATTTCGGGATCTCTGACGTGATTTAACCCGATATAGATTGGTTTTCCAATGGTTTGGAGCTGATTCTGCCCCTGACTCCGCGTTTACAGTCTTATTTCTCTGGCTCCACCAGCCCTGTTTTCCGCAGGATTTCCTCAAAATCAGCCGCCCCCTGCACAATTTCCGCACCGATTTCCACCGCCCAGACCGGAAGCCCTGACAGTTTTTGTTCACTAATTTTCACCAGGTCTTTCGCAGTCGTCAAAATCAGCTCGGCGTCCGCCTGTTCTGCCTCTGAGCCAATTTCCTGCAGGTCGCCTTTACTATAGTGGTGATGATCCGCAAAGACGCGCATGCCGCAAACCCGGCCTCCCGCATCCACCAGTGTTTGCTGAAATCCGCGAGGATTCCCGATCGCGCAAAAACCCCACACCTGTTTCCCGGTCACTTCAGTCAGTTCTCTGGTTTCCCCAGCGGCATTGACCAGACCCCGGGGAGCAAAACGCACATGGGCGATCCGGTGCTCGGGCACAAATTGTTTGACTTCTGCTGTCAGTTTCTCCAGCAACTCAGGCGAACACTGATCCACACGCGTGATCAATACAAATCCCGCCCGCTGCAATCCCGACTTCGATTCCCGTAACAGTCCCCGCGGTAATTGATGACCGTAGCCCCAGGGATTCACAGCATCTATCAGCACGATATCAAGATCACGTGCGAGCCTGCGATGCTGAAACCCGTCGTCCAGAATCAGTAAGCGTGCTCCTGCTTCGATAGCCTTCTCTGCTGAAGCACAACGATCCGGATTCTGATAATGCGGCACCTGCGGGCAGAGTCGATCCAGCAGCAGTTTCTCATCGTTCACTTCACCGGGCAGCGCTCGATAACCGCGGCTGAGTAGCGCGACAGAAACCCCTTCTGCTTGAAACCACTGAGACAGCCAGGCGACTAACGGTGTCTTCCCGGTTCCCCCGGTCGTCAGGTTTCCCAGGCTGATCACCGGCACGCTCACCAGTCGTGCCCGTTTAATGCCCCAGTCAAACAGACGGTTGCGAACAGCGACTGCGGTTCCATAGAAGAGGCTGAGAAACCCGAAACAGGGTTTGAGACACCGGGCACGCCAATCATGTCGGGCGCCGGAAATGATGCTCAGATAGTCAACCTCGTTCACAATTCAGCCTGTCTTCCCGGGTTGGCAGAATTACTGTGCGGGCAGAGTTCAACAAAAACACGCCCTGTCCCGAACATGATAGCTGAGAGGAAGCCTTCTGGCTAACCAGCGGCCAGACTTCATCAATCAGAATCTACCACGTTCCGGACAGGGCGTGCGTGCACAGGGAGGAATCGAGTCGAACAGGTTCAGCAGTCGTTCCCGGCTCGAGCTGACAGGAACACCTCTGAACCCCGGCACCTTACCGGTGGGTGCCGTCAGTTGGAGGATACGGTTTGTAACTGAGTTCGACGATTCGTCCCATAATCAGACGGACTCGTCTGGTCTGGGGAACATTTCCTGTCTCAGGGAAAATCGCATATACCTGATAGACATGCTGAATCCCGGGAATTAAAGGACGCTTGGTCACGAATTCCCAGATATCATCATTCGCAGGATCACGATATCCCACCAGCTCATCGCGTTGTCGGTTCAGTGCCACCACGCGAATGTCGGTCGCACCTGGAGCATAGATATCCAGACCGGCATCGCGCGGATGCCCCTCCGGACCGTCGGCCGGCATCATCCGCGTTGGTCGACGATAGGCAATGCCCATCGTTCCCGGATAATGCAGAATCGTCGGTCGCACTGCCGGAGCGGGAATTAACCCCGCTTGCGGCGGGAGACCACCACCGGCTGGCATCCCATAAGCACCAGCCACAGCACCTCCAGACTGGCATGACCGGCAGCCACCCTGCGAAACGTTTCCCACACCATAAACGACTCCCTGATAATATTGATCAACGAACGAGTCTCCGCAGCCGCAGGAACTCATCCCGCAGCCGGAACCACATTTGTGCTTATGACCGCATTTATGTTTGAAGCCCGGACGCCACGGACTGCAGCACGCTCCTTTATGGAACATCGACAGACCGCCCATCTTGCAGTGACCACATTTGTGACCGGCTTCAAGCCGGTCTGAGATCACCAGGCAGGAAATTCCCAGCACAAGCAGTCCGGTCAGACCTGCCCTGGCAGTATTTTTAATTTTCATCTGAATCTATCGCTCCCTGTTTGAATGAGACCGAACTGATATTCCCGCCACCTCGGCGCAGACAGTGACGTTTCTCACACACTTCTCTACTCGAATTAATAACACACTCACACACGATTGGTATGAAACGGACCAGCCTGCACTCCTCTCAGAATGAAACTGATCTGATAATGAAAGAGATCCCCTCTTCCTTATCATGCAGCTGGAACCGTCGGGGACCCGCTGTTGTATTTGCCGGAGTGGAAACCCACTCGTAATTCAAGCCTATCACTCCGCGCTATGCGTGCTGGCTCGATTTCGAAGAAACCCGCGTTTCCTCTCCTTGAGTTAAACCGCTGTAAGCATCCTGCTGAACTGGCAAAAGAACAGGCACACCCACTCTAGATAAGCCTGTTAACCTATGAGCGTTATCAGCAAATAGAGAAGACCATTGAATGGATTTTCACCAGTTGTAATAAAAATACCGTTTGCGGGTAGTAAGTGCTCAAAGCCAGTTATGGAAACTGTTTGCGACATCATGAACAATCGCATCAGGTCATCTGAATCGGGTTCGATTACGCAGCTTAATCCGTCCAGAACCGGCAGTTGCGACCGGAAAGAGACAACATTGACAATTCAACGTATGCGAACTAAATTGCCACAACCAAAGTGTCGATGCCGACTGATGTATTTGTCACACACATGCCATTTACTGATGTTCTGAATCTCAAATTTGATCTCAGAAACTGAAACACAGTATAATACTGGCTAACTGATTCAGGCTTGTGCATCTCGACTGTCTGCTGAACTTTGGCACCACAGTCATCTGCCTGCCGAGCCCGTTTTTACAAATAGTGTGAAACGTCTCTGTGAATGGATTCTGCACTATAATGATGTAAGGGTTATGTGCTGAAAGTCGGTTATTATCCCTGGCCGGATGAAATCGGTCTCAGCGCCTCGACTTGAGTGATACATCGAAGTTAATTCATTTTTTGCAGAAGTGAGATTCAATAATGCTGAAAAACTGTATTTTCCGGTTCGGCGTCCTGAGCCTGTGTCTGTTTGTCCTGAATGCTGCCCCATCATTCGGACAGGACTGGGCGATGAAGATGTTCGACAAAGACAAAATCGACTTCGGCGTCATCGCCCGTGGTTCCGATGCCGAATACCGCCTGAAAATTAAGAATATCTATAAAGATCCCGTCCATATTGCCAACGTTCGCACCACTTGCGGCTGTTCTGCTGCTGAGCCTTCCAAGAGCATCCTGGAAAGTGGCGAAGAAGGATACATCCAGGTCAAAATGGATACCGCCCGCTTCCAGCGTCGCAAAGATTCTAACGTGATTATCACCATTGACGCTCCCCAGTATGCTGAAGTCCGGATCCCGATTACTTCGTATATCCGTACCGATGTCGTCTTCACACCGGGTGCTGCCAACTTTGGTTCTGTCGAAGTCGGTAAAGGTGCAGAGACCACTGTGGCTCTCGCTTATGCAGGCCGTGAAGACTGGGCACTGACCGGAATCGAATCCCGTAACCCACACGTGACTGCCAAGGCTGTCGAAACGAATCGAGGTGGTGGACGCGTCAATTACAACATCATGCTGACTCTCGATCCCAAGACTCCTAAAGGTCCAATCCGGGAACAGCTCATCCTGAAAACCAACGACGTTAACTTTACAACAGTACCTCTGCTGGTCGAAGCCCGAGTCGAATCTGACATTACCATTACCCCCGAAGTCGTTTCTCTGGGTATGATGGTTCCGGGACAGGAAAAAACAGTCAATGTTGTAATGCGGGGCAAAAAGCCATTTGAAATCACAAAGATTGAATGCGAATCCAACGATGAAGCATTCAAGATCCGCATGCCGAAAGCAGCTCAGCCCATTCACGTGCTGCCGCTGACAATCGTTCCTCCCGATAAACCAGGTGAATACTCAGAAGAGTTTACCGTGACCATTGATGGTCGCAGTGAACCGATCACCTTCAAAGCCTTCGGTCGGATTGCTGAAACAAAAACCAATTAGTGGTTTTCATTGCGAGAAAAAGGACGTCCTTCGGGGCGTCCTTTTTTTATGGTCTCTGTCATACAGGCAGGAGGCAGCTTAAGTCACTTCTCGTCTGCTTCCCGCAACCGAGCGAGTACAATTTCCAGCATCAGCGGATGCAGGCCCAGATGCCCACACAATTTAAACTCGGTCCCGGGGAATTGTGTCGTAAATTCACTCCGGTGCTCTTCCAGATCATTCTGCACATGGACGCCTGCTGAGAGAAAGTAGGGCAGCATCAACACTTCGTCCGCTCCTGCAGCCATACAGCGTTCCGCCCCCTCAGGAATCGTCGGCTCTGCCAGTTCCAGATAAGCGATCTCGATGATCGGAAACACAGACCGCTCCCGCAACATCTCTGCCAGCCGCACGAGATCCTGATTTGCCGCTTCACGTCGGCTGCCGTGTGCGATCAGCAGAACAGCCTTCCTTCTTG
This sequence comes from Gimesia chilikensis, assembly GCF_008329715.1. Lineage (GTDB taxonomy): Bacteria > Planctomycetota > Planctomycetia > Planctomycetales > Planctomycetaceae > Gimesia > Gimesia chilikensis. The sequence goes on from NZ_VTSR01000008.1 coordinate 102,645, forward strand.
CATCAGACATGGATTCATCCATAATAGAGTGTACTGAAATCGTCTTTCATTTCGCTTGCTGAGATTATAGACTTCAGCCAGTCTCCTGACACTGAACAACCGACAGTCTGACGATGCTTTTCATCGACGAACAACACACTTCAAACCGAGCAGCAACCTTGAATAAACACGAACATGAATCCGCCCCCGAACGTCTGGGGGAATATCTGATCGGAAAAAAAATCGGGGCCGGCGGCATGGGTTCCGTCTACCTCGCAACGAACATCCACACCGATCAGCAGGTTGCCATAAAAATTCTCCCGAGTGCCCTGGCCCGTGAAGCCGGCTTCGTCGAACGCTTCCATCGTGAGATCGAAGCTCTCAAGAAAATGCACAACCCGTATGTTATCGAATTCTATGACAGCGGAGTCGAAAACGACATCTACTACTATGTGATGGAGTATGTCGAAGGAGAAACGCTCACCAACCGTCTCCGCCGCGACAAACGGCTCGACTGGAAAATCGTTGTCGATATTTCGATTCAGATCTGCTCTGCCCTCAAGGCATCCCACGACGCCGGTATCATTCACCGCGACTTGAAACCGTCCAACCTCATTCTCAAAGACGATAACACGGTCAAACTGGCCGACTTCGGCGTGGCACAGCTCTTCGCGACTGAAAAACTGACCGTCACCGGAGGCATCATAGGCACGGCAGAGTACATGTCCCCCGAACAGGCAGAGGGCAAACGGGTTACTCGCCAGAGCGACCTGTATTCACTCGGTGCCGTCATGTATGTCATGCTCACCGGCCGTCCCCCTTTCAGTGGCAAAACCATGCTGGCCATCATCCAGAAACAGAAGTACGGCCAATACGATCGACCCAGCCGCTATGTAGACGATTTGCCGGTCTGGCTGGAAGAGATCGTCTGCCAGCTCCTCGAAAAAGATCCACAAAAACGTTACCCCGATGCGTATGTGCTCTCGCGTCGTCTGCAGGAAGTGATCAACAAGTATGAGATGTCGACCTCGGAAGACACCTATGCACTTTCCGGCACCAGCGCAGATTCAGCGACTTCCACCCAGGCCCACTCTGACTTCTCCGATCAGGGAGCCGGCTCAGGCACCCTGATGCAGGGACTGATGCGGGCACAGCTCGAGGCTGAGAGTACCGGCTCCCGGCTGGGACAACTGTTTGACAACACCTGGTTTCTGCTCGGTCTGCTCGCCCTGGTCATCGCCGGAGGCTACTTCTGGTTCCAGGAACGCGAACTGTCCCGCGAGGAAATGTTGCAGCACGCGAAACAGATCCTGCAGCAGCCGGAAGGCCCCGACTGGTATATCGCCCGCGATAAATACCTGCTCCCCCTGCTGGAGAATCCTTCTAATGAAGACGAGAGCATCATCAAGGAGCAGCTGAGTCGCATTCAATCTTATGAGCTCCGCTCGAAAGCCGGAATGACTGCCAAGCGCAAATCACGCTCTGGCCTGCAGACCGAACCGCAGCGGTTCATAGCCCTGGCCCAGAATTACCTGGAATCAGGAAACCTGATGCAGGCCGAGATTGTTCTGTCCGCACTGATTGAATTGCTCCCGGAAGAACCGGAACAGAAGGAGATGCGGGATCTGGCCATCCAGATGCGCAACGATCTCCGGCAGGACCCTAACCGTACCGCTCAACGTTATATTATGCTCACGCAATCGATGTCTAAGGCAGACGCTCTGCTGAAAGAACAGAAATACGCTGAAGCTGCTGCTGTCTGGCGTGCGATCATCGTCCTCTATGGACAGGACCCGGCTGCCAGTGTCTTCGTTGAAAATGCGCGCAAACATCTGGATCAACTGCCCGATAACATGTCGGCAGAAACCCCAACCCCTGAACCTGAGAAAGCCAGTACCGAGAATGAATGACTCGATCAATCTGAAAGATTATATTCGTGAGATCCCCGACTTCCCCAAACCGGGCATCCTGTTTCGGGATATCACACCTCTGCTGGCCGAGCCGAAGGCATTCCAGGCTGTCGTAGATCGTCTGGCAGACTATTACCGCGACAAACAGATTACTGCCATCCTGGCTGCTGAAGCACGTGGCTTCATCTTTGCAGCCCCCCTGGCCCTGGCCCTCGGTGCCCGCTTCATTCCGATTCGTAAGCCCGGCAAGCTCCCCTTTGAAACCAGAGCCTTTCATTACGAACTGGAATACGGCTCTGACTCGCTCGAGATGCACACCGACTCCATCCATTCAGATGATCGCGTCGTGATTGTAGACGACCTGCTCGCAACCGGTGGTACGATTTCCGCCTGTATCGAACTGGCCCGCCACTCCAACGCGGAAATTGTGGGCTGTGCCTTTCTGATCGAACTGGCATTCCTCAATGGCCGCGAGAAGATGAATGGCTGCGACGTTTTCTCGCTGATTCATTACGAAGCCGAATAAGCTCAGTTGAGCTATGGAACCCAAAGCGTCGAGGATTCCCGTTTCCCGGTTTCCTCTGAAATCCGTCGCGCCTTGATCCGTACGTAAGGCGCGACGAAACGTCCCCGGTAGCGAAAATGACCTACCGGTGCACTGGGGTCAGCCCGTAGCGGTTCTCGTAAATCTTCGATCACAAACCCGGTGCGGCACAAGCCCCCCACCAGTTGATCCCAGCGATGCAGGTACTCTGTGGCCCCGTCTTCGCGGTAGGCCCGGTCTTCGACTTTGGGCAATGCGCCCTGCTGATAGTATTCCAGGCCGATTACATACCGGTTCTGCTGATCCCGATGCGTAATCTGCAGACTGGTGGGCGTCTTATGCTGACTGATATACAGTCCACCGGGCCGCAGCACACGTGCAATTTCGCGGTACACCGCTTCAATATCGGGCACATAGCAGGTACTCACCGGCTGATGCACAATATCGAACTCAGCCTCGTGCAGCATCGACAGATCATCCATCGACGTTTCCACAATCTTGACCTGCAACCCACGACGGCGCGCTTCCTGTTCGTCCAGTTGCAGCATCTTGTTACTCAGGTCAACAACGGTGACCCGGGCTCCTGCTGCAGCATAGAGAATCGACTGCCAGCCTCCCCCCGATGCCAGGCAGAGTACCGACTTCCCTTCGACCGAAGCAGGCAGCCAGCCGCGCGAGTCCAGCGTCTGCAACGGATTGCGGCACTCTTCATCGGTTGCCAGCTTCGTAAACTGGCTGCGGTTTTCTGCCAACCGGTTCCAGGCGGCTCGGTTCTGAGGCAGGTGAGACATAGACTGTTCTCTTCAAACAGGGAATCAGGATTCCTGAGGCTGCGGTTTGTTCTGAGCGTCCAGCAGTGCCCCCGCGAAGGTCACCAGATCCCCCTTGCCTCGCGCAACTTTCTGCAGGACATCCAGGTGATTTGTCTGGCGGCACAGACTTGTGAAAGAGAACGTATTCGGGTCTTCAAACTGGCTGAGATAAGTTTCTGCCAGCTCAATCGCCCGCTCATTCATTTTCAGACGCGTCAACAGATCAATGAGCACATAGGCAATCATCTGCTTGTCATCTTCATCCGGTTCCATTTCGAGCTTCTTCTCGAAATAACCAATGGCCAGGTTCCGGTCGTTTTCCTCTCCCACCAGTGCCTTGAAGAAATGCAGGTGAGCCGGATAAAAATCTTCAAACGGCGATTCACCCGGATACTGAAACTGCTGATCCAGTCGCGAACCGTATTCACACAGTTCGATCACCTTCTCCAGATGCGGATCGTCTTCCGGCAGGAGCCGTGCAAACCGGACCACGGAATTCAGGTGGGAAACGTCAATATGGTAACTGCCCCCCTCAAACATCCAGTCCCGACCGGCCATTAACTCGCGCAGATTATCAGCAGGTGGCGCAATCGGCATCTTCTGCTGCACATGATACTGCAATGATTGGACGAGATCGGTATAGAGCTGATCGACCAGCAGCTGCGCAATTTTTTTCCGGCTCTCTGGCTTGAGCTGGGCATTCATCTGGTCGAATACCGTAATCGTATTGCAGATCCCGTTCGACTGCAGCATGATTTCAAATCCTTTCTCCGGATTGGCTCCTTCATACGCACAAACCTGAATCAGTCCTTCAACCTTATCTTCGGGCACGGTTCGGGGGTTGATCTTGCTGAGTGCCTCTGCTACCCGTTCCGGTTCCTGAATAGTCTGGAAATAAAGCCAGGCATCGGAATACATTTTTTCGTCCAGGAACAGGTTGCCCACCTTCCGAGCTGCTTCGATGTAGGCTTCTTCGAACTCTCTCTTCCGTTCATCAGGCACATTGTCGAAGGTCGTCGGCTGCAGGACTTCCAGCCCCATCGCGTATTTCTGTTGCATCAGTAATGCATCAAACAGACGATGATAGTTTTTCTGAGCGGTCAATGTTTCTATCAGCCGCTCCAGGACGGATTCCGGAGATTGTTGCTGTGACTCTTCCAGTGCGGCAAAAACATCTTCTGACATGATTCCTCGCTTGATCCTGATCGCTTCAGTTTCACTGATCTACGCCGAAAACGGCACGATAAGCTATCCATTGTAAGAGTTCCCAGCCCGTCTGAGTACCCTGTCGATCCAGAAAGCATGGATTCAGGCCATTTCAGAGGCCCATTATTCCACGAAGAGTAGCGGCGTCAGATCTCCATCAGAATCGAAACGTCCGATCACTGATTCGTAACTGGTATGATGTCCCAGTACGGCCCGGGCCACCTCACCCTTCTTCAGGCTGCGATAGACCAGCAGCTGATGTTTGCCGATCCGCAACCGATGACCGGACGCCACATCGCGGGGAGAAATCTTTCCCGCTTCACTGATCGTCAGACTCTGCCAGTCAGCTGGCTTACGTTTCAGATCCGGTTCCCAGTCGATAACGAGAGGGACATACAGGGCTGTCGATTCCGCTGCTACCTGATGCAGTTCAATCTGTCCCCGCTCATTCAGACTCAGGCTACCCGGGTAGAAGAAATCCCGATCCTGAGGTAGCCCCAGCGGAAAGACGCGCGCCGCGAGTCCTTTGGTTTTCAGCGAAAGTTCATGCGTCTCTTCATCCACAGAATCAGTGAAACCAGAGGCCACGGGCAACAGGGAACGGTATTCCAACCGTGCCGCTTCGCTACCATTCACGATGTCTGACAGAAAGACAAAATGCTGATTGCGAGGCAACAGAATCTGACGATCCAGTGTATAACCGCCTTCCAGATCCATTTGCAGCTCAAGGTAATCAGCGTCTTCATCTGAATTCCAGCAGACAGCGCTCCATTCACCATCCCCACTGATCTCAGTACCATCGACCGTCAGAGAGAACTCCCAGCGTCCTTCCAGCAACTGTTTACCCAGTGCGGTAAGACTGACTGCCGGCAGATCACCATTCCAGGTCACCATCAGCAGATTTGATGAGTCAGACCAGTAATTTCGCATCACAGCCAGCGCGGACCAGTCTGACTGATTCGCAGCATAATCCTCTGTTTGGATAAAGAACTGCGACCGTTTTTTCTTCCCCGAATTCAATGCCTTCAGATACATCCGCTCGGCACTCCGACTCGACAGACCGGAAAAATAAGCGGCCAGACTCAGTAATTCGGCATGACCAATTTCATGGATCGGACACAACGCCAGTTTCCCGGAGGCGTTACTGGTTGCCACCAGCACCTGGAGCGTGAGCTGAAACCGTTCCAGCGCTTCCTTGTCCCAGAGTCGTTTTTTCCAGACCTGACCAATAAACAGCGAACGTGTCATCGTCGCCAGCCAGAAATCGATCCGTGAAAGCATATCCGCATGGGGAGTGCCATCGGTATCCGTCCGCTCGAAGAAACCGTCCCGCAGATTCTGCTGGCCCAGCTGCCTCAGGTTCTTAGCGCCTGCGACTCCTGCAAACAGAAAGCTGGCCCGCCAGGGGACTTCACCGGAAACAAGCAGGATCTGGTCATCCGGAGTTTCGGAGAAATCTGTCTCTTCCAGTTTGAAACAATGTGCCACTGCTGCACACAGGCAGGCGCGCCATGCACTGATCAGAGTCGCTGGTGCCAGGCGATAGCCGACATTCTCCAGCAGTTCCATCAGGAGTAATAATTCGAACGGCTGCATCGGCTCCGAAAGCGTTACCTGCTCCAGCCAGCCAAACAGCAGACGACTGATTTCATCCCAGCTCAGACCGGGAGTTTTTTTCTTTTTACTCGAAGGAGATGCCTTTTTGCTCTTGGCGGGCGCCGTGCTGGCGGATTCCACCAGATGAATCAGGTCTGCAGTGCGGCCGGTGTCTTCAACCTTCTCGGCGGACCAGAGCACAGACCACATCATCTCAGAGCTGTGTCTGGTCTGCTTTTTCTGTTTGGCAATCGCTTTTAATCCAGCCGCTAAACCCTGCCCGAACCGTTCCAGGTCGCCAGCTTGAGCCCCTTTCATCAGGTCGCCGCGTGGTTTCGATGCCCAGCCAACTGCGGGCAGAAACTCTTCATCAGAGAGTGACCAGTATTGCTGGGGTACAGCCTGACCAAATTCAATCGACATGATTTCTTCCATTCTTCAGTTCCCCAACAAAGACCGTTGTGCCAACCATAGGCAAAACAGAGCCGCCTGCCCGGCTTAATTTCGAATCACTTCGCAAAGACGAAACAACTGAAAAGTAGTGCTATGCGCGACCTGCGTTAAGATAGACATTATAGGGTAACGTGATTTCAGTTGAAATCAATTGATCCACTGCCCATTCAGCATGACCCGGGCCACATAAGAACGGGAATCTAACAAAAGATCAGTATCCGTTCCCCCGTCAAAATCGTCGGGTAGTTGGATCAGGGCCAGATCTGCGGCTTTTCCTGCCTCCAGCGAACCAGTATTGTCGGAATACCCCAAAGCACGCGCTCCGGCGAGTGTACCGCACTCCAGAATGAGTGCCGTCGCCACCTGGGGATACCTTTCACGCAGGAACTGCAGTTCGCTCCAGAGACTCAAATCCGGGTTCGAAGCCCGACTGTCCGTCCCCAGCGCGACATTGATTCCCTGCTCAATCATTGACAGCCAAGGATGCTCCGAATGCCCGAAATAGTGATGCGTGCGGGGGCAATAGACCACTGAAATCGACGGTGCTCCCCTCAGAAATTCACACTCGGTCGGGTTGAAATAATTACCGTGCACTGCCAGAGCAGCCGGTAATTCCGCCAGTGGCGCCAGGTAATCGGTCATCCGCATCCCGTCTTTCAAAATCTCGGGATCCCACAGCCCCAGCTCACTCAGCAGGTCGACAAATGCCCCTGATTTCCGTTCCAGCAGATCATATTCCGCCGCCGTCTCCCCCAGATGAACCGCAGCCGGCACTCCCTGATCCCGGGCCCGCTGTACCAGATTCAGATATAAATCGGGATGAACGCTATACGGAGCATGCGGACTCAAGCCCGGGCATAACCGCTCGACTGCCGCTGGCGCAAGGGGTTCCGCCAGAAACTCAGCAGCGACCTGCTCCTGCCCCTCCTTCCGATCGGGGGTAAGCCCGAGGCATTCTCGAAATACAACTGCCCGGGGAACCTGGGATTCCGTGTTAAACAATCGCAGACTCTCGACGCTTGTCGCAATTTCACCCACCAGAGTTGTTCCCGACGACAGACACTCTGTAATACCCAGCTGAATCCGTTCCGTGACCGGCTGCTCGGTCTCAAATCGGGACTTCATAATCGCCCGAATCCAGTCGGTGAACGGGGAAGCCGGTTCCAGAGGGGCACGCAGTTGACTGAATTCGAGATGCGTGTGGGCATTTACCAGGCCCGGGATCAGAGCCACATTGCCCAGATCGATCGCGCGGGGATGCGTATCTGCATAGACGGCCGCAATGCGGGTCCCTTCAATTTCGACAGTAGCATCTGGCAACGGTGGTCCCGCAACGGGAAACACCCAACGTGCTTGATAGATCTGACGTTCCAAGAGTCTATGGTTTTCAAAACAAGAGTCAACGGAGGATAACAGGGACGTCGCCCATTATATCAGCCCGACACTTATTTGGTATCCGTCAGTCGGCGGTTGAAGGTCGAAGACGTCAGAGAATCCGTGGAAGAGATATTCGGATCGACGGCCGGGCGCGACTGCAGAATCGTCCACCGCAGCAGCAGAAATGCGACCACAGCACACAGGACCAGCAGCGGCCAGGAATACCTTAACCCCTCAGGCTGCATACTGACAAAATACTGCAGACCGTGTGTCGGTTCCCATTTTTCCGGGATCCGTTCGCGAAAGACCGACAGCGAATTATAAATCATATGGAACGCGATCCCGGGAAACAGACTGCGGCTGTGAACCGCGACCAGCCCCAGAGCCAGCCCCATGAGGGTCGCATTAAATACCTGTTGTGGAATCTGATGCATGACACCGAACGTCACACTCGAGAGAATCACAGCCAGCCAGACGCGGCCCCGGCGGCCAAACCCGCTCAGCATAAATCCACGGAATGCGATTTCCTCACAGATCCCCGGTGCGATTGCAAATGCCAACAGAATAAACCACAAAGACTGATTGGGATCAGACATTTCCTTGATAATCGCCGCCGCCCCGGGTGGCAATTTCGGAAAGAACCACTGCAGACTTGCAGATAACTCCAGCGACAACGGATGCAGCATGAAGGGCAGCAGAAGCCCTACACCCCAGAAACCCCAGCTGGGTAAAAAGAGACGAAACGTCTTCCGCACGCTGGTCGTCAGCATGATCCCCATGATCAACGCTGGTGTCGCAATGATCGCCAGCTGCTGGATCATCAGCAACTGCATGCTCCGTACTGCCCGCATCGATTCAGGCGCGGTCAGAATCGCATCCCGCATCGTATTCATCACGGCAAACTGCAGTAACATGATGATCACGAAACAGAAGCCTGCCTCCGCAAAACTGGGCAACGCGTCTTTGGTTCGCATCAGATGCTTCAGCCACAAACCGACTTCAAACCGCTCTGCTTCCCGGAAGAGCACGTCTTCCCGCTGGAACTGATCGATGGCCCACCAGAGTGCCAGCAGACTGTAACCGATACTCGATACCAGCACCGGAATCGCATACACATATAAGGTACCCGCATTCACCGCAGACAGCAGCATTCCTTTCAACAGCAAAGCCACCCCGACGATCGGCATCATACTGTAAAAAGCATTGATCTCCACGGCCGGAGAAAGACAGAACACCGTCAGCCCCAGCGTCACCATCAACAGCGGCGTTAAATAATACTGTCCCTCTTTACTGCTGCGGGCAAAAGTCGCCAGTGACAGACACAGGGCACTGAATAACGCCGACAGCGGAATCAGCAGAATCACAATCCAGAATAGTGCAGAAGCAGAAGGAAACGATAGATCACCAATCTTCGATAACGCGCCACTGCCTGCCACATTCACCATATGCTTGCCGGTGAAACCCATACTCGCCAGGTTCAACAGTGCCGTCGAAACACTGAAGATCATCACCGTCAGGAATTTACCCAGCACGATCTCTGTGCGGCGTGCGGGTGAAATCAGCAGCGTCTCCATCGTACCCCGCTCTTTTTCACCGGCCCCCAGGTCGATCGCCGGATAAAAAGCACCGGTCGCTGCCATGATGATCAGTAGCGCCGGAAACAGCTTGCTCCACAGGTTCGCGGCCAGCTGGTCATCCTGTGCCAGGTCGATCACATCCGGATTGATCGGATTCGGCAGATTTTCCGGTAACCGGGCACGGCTCAATCGGTCTCGCAGAATCGCATTCTCCCAGGCATCCAGCGCTTCCTGAACACGGGTGAATGCCAGCCGCGATTTTTCATCCGCAGTATTTTCCAGTACCAGTGGACGCAGGGAGACGGCCGGATCAAAATCGATCGGCTCATGTCGGGCCAGTTTCTGACTGACCAGTTCCAGCTCTTTGGAGAGATTCGGGGGAAACAGAATCAAAACTTGAATCTGACTCTCAGCAAACTGCTTACTCAGACGTGCATTGCTCTGGGTAATCTGTTCAGCCAGCTCGATCTTCTCAGTACCCAGTTTTTTCTGTTCTTGAACCAGTTGCTGCTTTTCTTCTGACTGAGTGTCATCCTCAGTCAGTTCTTTTTGCTCCTGCTTCGGGTGTTGATCTAACTTCTTCTGTATTTGACTCAGTCGAACCTGCAACTGATCCCAGGCATCCAGCAGTTGCTGATGCAGTTTCAGATCCACTTCCAGTTTATGGGCCTGCTCCAGCAGTTTTTCCCGCTCTTCGCTATCAATGTCAGACAGGTCATCCCCGGCAACCTGTGCATCGGTAATCACCCGCAATTTGTCCGCGTCTGCGGGATTCATAAACCAGTTAGAGACAAATCGATCCCCTTCCAGCAATTGTGGATGTTGAGGCAAATCTTTCGCCCCGAGCAGCACAACATTCCGCGGCTGCTCCGAAAACATCACAGTCATCTGCACCATCCCGATACCCATCGCCGGATAGAGCAGCAGTGGGAGAATGGCGACCATAAACAACGTCCGCCGGTCGCGGAGCTGGTCGCGCAATTCACGCATCAAAATGAGCTTGATATTCTTCCACTGTATCATTGGTCTGTCTGCGCCTTCATCGCCAACTCATCTTCATGCTTCTGAATGAGATGGAAAAAAAGTTCTTCCATGTCCGATTCGTGATATTGTTCCTCGAGCTCCGGAATACTGCCGATCGCCAGGATGGTACCTTTATAAATCACCGCCACCCGGTCGCAGAGCTTTTCCACTTCTCGCATGATGTGTGTCGAAAAGATGATGCACTTACCTTCTTCGCGCAAAGCTTCCACCGTCTTCAGAACCGCTCGTGCTACCAGCACATCCAGGCCGGAGGTCGGCTCGTCAAAGATTAACACCGGCGGATCGTGCACGATCGTTCGGGCAATAGAAACTTTCTGCTTCATCCCCGTGGACATCTTCGAACCCAGCATGTCCCGGATATCCTGCATCTGCAGTGTGGTGAAGATCCACTCCAGCCGCTCCTGCAGGGGACCTTCCTCAATGCCATACAGTCGCCCGAAGTATTCGACCATCTCCCAGGCCGTCATCCGGTCATAGATTCCCGTATTGCCCGACATGAAGCCGATATGGGAACGGACTTCCTGAGGATGCGTTCGCACGTCATAACCGGCCACGGTCGCGGTTCCGGATGTGGGTTGCAGCACAGTGCTCAACAGTCGCAGACAGGTTGTCTTACCTGCACCGTTGGGTCCCAGCAGGCCGAAGATTTCTCCGGCTTGGACATCGAAGCTCACTGAATCGAGTGCGACAATGCTGCCACGTCGCAAATCATCGAAACTTTTACTCAGTTGCTCGATGTGAATCATATTCGTCCATTATTCCTGCTGCCCGATACACCTGTCGACCTTCAACAGGAAATCGACAGACCGAAGAGGCTTACCGATATTTTATTAATATAAGCAAGCATAACCTATCATGGCGAATCGGCTGCAGTGAGCTGTTTCTCTGACCGATTTTCTCTCAGTTCAGCACGGGCAGAGGAACGCGACCTGAACCCCTTGCAGGACCATTAGAATCAGGATCATCGATATATTCATAAAAGACATTCCGCTGCCGGGGAATGTATCCCGATTCCGTGATACAGCGACGAATTGTCTCAACTGTCAGATGATGAGTCGTTCCCGCCTGAGAGACCACATTCTCTTCAATCATCAGGCTGCCCATATCATTGGCACCAAAGAAGAGTGCCATCTGCCCCGTCTTTTCTCCCTGGGTCACCCAGGAGGACTGGATATTTTTAAAGTTATCCAGGTACAGGCGACTCACGGCCTGGGTCTTCAGATATTCGAATGCTCCCGCGGGTGGCACGTAATCCATATCGGTATGATCAGGCTGCAGCGTCCAGCAGATGAATGCCGAAAAGCCGCCCGTCTCATCCTGCAGTTCACGCAGGCGATCCAGGTGCTCAATCCGCTCAGCCAGTGTTTCGATATGGCCGAACATCATTGTCGCACTGGAGATGCCCCCCAGTTCGTGCCACACCCGGTTCACTTCCAGCCATTCGTCGGTCAGTGCTTTCCCACGGGTAATTTCTTTGCGGACCCGGTCCACGAGAATCTCGCCTCCCCCACCGGGTAGACTTCCCAGGCCGGCATCTTTCAACCGCTGCAGCACTTCGCGGAGAGGCAGCTTGTTGACCTTGGTGAAGTGATGCAGTTCCGGCGGACTGAAGCCATGCACGTTTACCGTGGGATACCGTTCCCGTAGATCGCGGAGCAGATCTTCATACCACTCCAGCTTCAGAGTCGGGTGCAGACCTCCCTGCAGCAGGATCTGGTCTCCCCCCAGTTCGATGGTCTCTTCAATCTTCTGATACAGCTGCTCGGGTTTGAGCACATACACGTCCGGCGACTTGGGATTCCGATAAAACGCACAGAAGTCGCAAACCGCCGTACAGGAATTCGAATAGTTGATATTCCGGTCGATGTTGTAGGTCCGGTAAGGCTCGGGGTGCAGTCGCTTCGTGACTTCGTTGGCTGCCTTGCCCAGCGCAACCAGATCGTGAGACTCCATCAGCTTGAGTCCCTCTTCTCGGTTCAGACGTTCGCCGGCGACTGCTTTATCCAGCAGAGATGCAATTTCGGAAGACAAGAGGAACCCCCTCGGGAGCAAGTCCCGTTTTAATGGCTAATTCTTGAAACAGCTGCAATCCGCAACGCTCTGCAGATCCCAGATAAAAACTCAGATTATTCTTCAAATAGCTTTCTGCCACCGCCACGTCAATGCCCAGCTTAGGTGCTTCCCGTCGGGCAATCTCGTCCAGCATCGAAACACCCCTGTCGCGTGCCTGACATAACGCGGTCTCCAGCGATCCGGTATCCTGATCCCGACGGACGGCCCACATCGCGAAGACGAAGGGCAGCCCTGTCCAGCGCAACCACTCTTCGCCAAGATCCCAGGTCGCAGCGAACTTCGTACTTGGTGTATGAATCGCCCGATCGCCGATCAGCAGGATCGCATCTGCGGTTGTTGCTTCAATGGTCTGTTCGATCGGCAGCGGTTCCACTTCCGGAAACACGCCATACTGCTCCGCCAGCATGATTCTGACCAGCGTCGCACTCGTCCGCGAGCCCATGTCCAGTGCCAGCCGCTTGATTTTGCCCAGGGGCACGCGGCTATACATTTTCACACTGAGCACCGGCCCCTGAGTCGCCACACAGGCATTTGAAATCACTTCATAGTGGGGGCTGCGAATGACTTCAATCGAGGGAATGAGCCCCACATCAATTCGCCCCTCAGCCAGATCATCAGCCAGCAGGCTGGGATAATCTAACATCAGTTCAGCATTATCCGCGAGATCTTCCAGATCCTGAATCAGCGGTTTCGAATTGAGATAAGAGACCGCCCCCACACGAATCGGGGGGGGAACCACGTCTGACATTCTCGTTTGGCTTTCATTCCCGGTTGCATTTTGCAGCTTATTATAACCGGCCGTCTTCATCTCGCAATCAGCTCGCATTTATGGATCAACACGTCTGAAACGGGCACTGATGCACATTCCGATCGTTGGTGTTACAATTCAAAGTTACTTACGCTTACATTGATATCGTAGACGCAGATAGTAGTATTCTAGCAGTTTACGTCCTCTCTATCAGGGACTATCCGAAGGAAAATTTGAGGACAGCACGAAATAGCCTCAAATTACAGTCGAATTGACAGCTACAGACAGCAGAAAGCCCCCCAGAATGTCAGACAGTAGACAAATGAAAGTCGGTTTTATTGGTGCAGGACGCATGGCGACCGCCCTGGCAGGAGGCCTGATTTCCTCCGGTTTTACCTCTGCAGAAAACGTCTGTGCCAGCGACACTTACGAGTCAGCCCGGGAAAAATTTGCCCACGAAACCGGCGCAACCACACTTGAGGCCAATCTCACCGTCGCTGAACAGTCCGACATCGTGATCCTCGCTGTCAAACCGCAGCAGCTCCCCGACATTCTGCAGGAACTGAAAGGCACAATTACCGGGAAACAGCTGCTGGTCTCCATCGCCGCTGGTTCTCCACTCTCGCTCTTCCTCGAGACTCTCGGGGATTCCATTCGCGTGATCCGCGTCATGCCGAACACGCCCTGTCTGGTCAAACAGGGGGCCTCTGCATTCGCCCGGGGAGGCAAAGCGACAGAAGCCGATGCCAGTCTGGTCGACTCCCTGCTCTCCACCGTCGGCATCGCCGTCGAAGTCCCCGAGTCACAACTTGACGCCGTCACCGGACTGTCGGGTTCCGGTCCCGCTTACATTTATCAGATCATTGAAGCCCTCAGCGATGGCGCCGTGCGGATGGGACTCCCCCGCCACGTCGCTACTCAGCTCGCTGCACAGACGGTGAAAGGCGCCGCGGAGATGGTGCTCGAAACCGGCGAACATCCCGGTACCCTAAAAGACGCGGTCACCAGTCCGGGTGGTACCACGATCGCCGGCATCCACGCCCTTGAATCGGGAGGCCTGCGTAGTAGCCTCATGAACGCCGTCGCTGCGGCCACACTCCGTTCCATCGAATTAGGCAAAAAATCCTGACCAGAACCTTGCTGATATCTGGCCAGCAACCGGGGTTCGTGCTGCGCGTGCCGCTTCTTTAATTTTCCTAACGAACTTGTGTTCCCTGCCCGTTTTTCGCAGAATGAATCAATATTGATTTATCAGATCCCACCAGAATTCATCGGGAGTTCCAGCCATGAGGCACCACTCAGTCCGCACCCTACTCGTCTTCTGCAGCCTGCTTTCACTCAGTTTTTCGCTACTGCCAGCCGCTGAACCCGACCTGCAGAACTGGCTGAAACAACCGATCCTGGAAAAAGATCAGCCTTGGAAAGAGGTCCAGGCATTCATCGCTCCCAAAGTCCCCGGCATGCCTGAAGTCAGCACTGTCGCCGAATGGGAAAAGGTCAATGACCGCATTCGCAAAGAGGTTCTGGACAAAGTCGTTTATCGTGGTGAAGCCGCCAAATGGCGCGACACGAAACTGAACGTCGTCTGGGGCGAGACCATCCCCGGCGGTCCCGAATACAAAATCCGGAAACTTCGCTTCGAAGCCGTCCCCGGACTCTGGGTCCCCGCCCTGCTTTACATTCCCAATGATCTGACGGGCAAAGTTCCCGTCGTGATGAACGTCAACGGGCACGACCGCAATGATGGAAAAGCCGCCGACTATAAACAGGTCCGCTGTATCAATCAGGCCAAGCGGGGCATGCTGGCTCTTAACGTCGAATGGCTCGGCATGGGTCAGCTCAACTCTCCCGGCTTCACACACTACAAAATGAATCAGCTCGACCTGTGTGGCACCAGCGGGCTTGCTCCCTTTTATCTCGCCATGAAAAAAGGGCTTGATGTTCTACTCACGCATCCTAACGCTGACCCCCAGCGCGTCGCAGTCGCAGGCCTCTCTGGTGGTGGCTGGCAGACGATCTTCATCAGCGCCCTCGACGAACGGGTCACCCTCTCCAATCCGGTAGCGGGTTACTCCAGCTTCCTGACACGCGACTATCACACCAAAGACCTGGGTGATTCCGAACAGACACCCAACGACCTGGCGCTCTACGCCGACTACACGCACCTGACCGCGATGCGGGCTCCCCGTCCGACCTTGCTGACCAACAACTCGAAAGACAACTGTTGCTTCGAATCGGGATACGCCCAGCCCCCACTGCTCAAGGCTGCCTTCCCAATCTTCAAGCTCTACGACAAAGAAGAAAATCTGCAGAAGCACATCAACGACGATCCCGGCACGCACAACTTCCTAAAAGACAATCGCGAAGCCCTCTATCGCATGCTCTCAGCACACTTCTCCGAACCAGGCAAACCGCTGCCAGTCGAAGAAATCCCCTGTGACGAAGAACTGAAAACAGCAGAGGAACTGCAGGTCGAACTCCCTGCTGACAATGCTGACTTCCACACTCTGGCCCTCAAACTTAGTCAGGATCTGCCTCGCCTCGCGAAAAAGACCACACCTGAAAAACAACGGGCAGCACTCAAAAAACTCATCTCCGCTCCAGAGTCAAAAGTCATCGGCACTAAGGTCGACCACAAGTCAGCAGGCGACACGAAAGTCACTTTCTGGAAACTGAAAGTCGATCAGGACTGGACCGTCCCAGCCGTGGAATTTTCACGTGGCTCTGCGAAATCCACCACAATCGTCGTCGCAGATGCAGGCCGTCAGAGTCTGGCAGCAACAGTTGAAACGTTGCTGGCACAAGGACAGAACGTGCTCGCCGTCGATCCCTTCTACTTCGGCGAATCGAAAATCAGTCAGCGTGACTTCCTGTATGGTCTGCTCGTCGCTGCCGTAGGAGAACGCCCTCTGGGCATTCAGGCCGGTCAGCTCGCAGCCATCGCCCGCTGGTTGAAAGCCGATCAGAAACAGTCCACCGTTCAGATCCAGGCCGTCGGCCCCCGCAGCAGCCTGTTCACACTCGTCGCCGCTGCGATCGAGCCCGCAGCCATCACAGGTGTCAGCCTGCAGGACTCCTACGGTTCCCTCAAGGAAGTCCTCGAACAGGATAAAGCTGTCAGCCAGGCGCCTGAACTCTTCTGCTTCGGTCTGCTCAAAGCGTTCGACATTAAAGAACTCACCGAGCTTGCAGGCCGGGACCGGGTCACGTTCCTTTCCCCCTCCGAACGGGTCAAACGTGAACTTTCCCAGGTAGAAATTCAAAAAGACGTGGAGTACCTGGGCGCAGGCCGCGAGGAAAAACTCGACCTCTACCTTCCCGATGCCCGCTTGCGGAAAGGCCCGTACCCCGCCGTCGTAATTATTCATGGTGGAGGCTGGCATGGCGGTGACAAAGGCGCCCGCCGCGAAATCAACATCGGCACCAATCTGGCTAAAGCTGGCTACGTCTGTGCCAGCATCAACTACCAGTTGGCAAAAAGACATTCTCGCTTTACCGATAATCTCAAGCAGGTCTGGCCCGGCCACCTGCAGGACTGTAAAACTGCCGTCCGCTTCCTGCGAAAGCATGCCGATAAGTACCAGATCGACGCCGACCACATCGGAGCGATCGGTGGTTCCGCCGGCGGACACCTGGTCGCGATGCTGGCTGTGACCGGCGACGATCCACAGCTCGAACCTGAAGCGCCCTATGCAGGCTTTTCATCCCGCATCCAGGCAGTGGTCCCCATGTACGGCGTACATGACCTGGTCGCCCTGGCAAAATCTCGTGACCTGCTGAGCTCCTTCTCGGAAGAAGAAAAGTCACTCAGCAAACAGGCCTCTGCCGTATCACATATTTCAGACGATGATCCTCCCTTCCTGATCCTGCACGGAACCCGCGATGCGCTGGTCCCGGTAGAACAGTCAGAGCTCCTGCAGGCTTCACTGAAAAAAGGTGGTATCTCCGCTGAGCTCATCATTATCGAAGGCGCTCCACACAGCTTTCACCTCCAACCCAAACAGCGCGACCTCCGGCCTGCGGTCATCGGCTTCTTTGATCAGCACCTCAAGCCACAGAAGTAATGCATTTCCGTGGAGTTGACATTCCCGGGGTACCTGCTATAAAATCACAAAAATGTAGCCTTGGCTACATTTAAGCTCTCCACACGTACTAAACCCTTACCGGAGAATACCTTATCATGAGAAAGCTCTTCGCTTTCGCCCTGGCACTGATCGGTCTGGTCGGCTGTCAGTCGCAGGATAATTCGACGCCCCGGGCTAAAAATGGGGAATCCGGAGCCAATATCCAGTACCCGATCCCTGTCGCAGCGACCGTGGGAATGGTCGCCGATCTTGTCAAAAATGTGGGACAGGAATATGTCGACGTGAAACAGATCATGGGTACCGGCGTCGACCCCCACATGCATAAAGCGAGTCGCGATGATGTGGTGGCGATCATGAACGCAGATGTTGTCTTCTATTCCGGTCTGATGCTCGAAGGCAAAATGACCGACACCCTGATTAAGGTCTCACGTAATAAACCGGTCTATGCGGTGACCGAACTGATCAACGAAAAAACGCTTCTGGAACCGGATGATTTTAACGGTCACTATGACCCCCATGTCTGGATGGACGTCTCCGCCTGGTCTCAATGTGTGGACGCCGTTAAAGACGCCCTCTCCCAATACGACCCGCAACACGGGGATGTCTATGAGAAGAATGCTGCTACCTATAAACAGAAACTGGAGCAACTGCACAAGTACGGCCTGGAAACATTGAAATCGATCCCGGAAGATAGCCGCACATTGATCACCTCTCACGATGCTTTCAATTATTTCGGCCGAGCTTATGGACTCGACGTTCAAGGCGTACAAGGCATCTCCACCGAATCAGAAGCCGGCCTGAAACGGATTAACGAGCTCGTTGATCTGCTGGTAAAGAAAAAGATCAAAGCGGTCTTCGTAGAAAGCAGTGTCTCAAAAAAGAATATTACCGCTCTAATTGAAGGAGCCCGCGCGCAAGGGCATCAGATCGAAATCGGAGGAGAACTGTTCTCAGATGCCATGGGAGAACCGGGAACATACGAAGGAACGTATCTCGGTATGCTCGACCACAACATCACCACCGTGGCCCGGGCGCTGGGAGGTACTGCCCCGGAAAAAGGTATGCAGGACAAACTTACCCCCTGAGAAACAAAGCTCAGTCTCTACTTTTCTCCAGAGCCAACATGAATCAATCCAGTTCGACGAATTCGACCGAAAACCAGAGTCCGATCACGCAGACCGATTTGTCACCTGCTGAGATCCCCCTCTCCGTGTATGACCTGACGGTCGCTTATCACCGTAAACCTGTGATCTGGGATGTCGGCTTCGATATTCCGCCAGGGAAACTGGTCGGAATCATTGGTCCGAATGGAGCAGGCAAAAGTACGCTCATCAAAACCATCATGGAATTGATTCCCAAAGCCTCGGGCCGCGTCAACATCTTTGGGAAACCCTATCAGAAAAATCGGCACCGCGTCGGTTACGTCCCTCAGCGGGAAAGCGTTGACTGGGATTTTCCCGTCGATGCCCTCGATGTTGTCACCATGGGACTCTACCGCGAGATCGGCTGGTGCCTGCCTGTCCGTAAGAAACACCGCGAACGCGCTCTGGATGCCCTCGAACGCGTGGGGATCGCCGATTATGCCCGGCGTCAGATCAGCCAACTCTCAGGCGGGCAGCAACAGCGGACCTTCCTCGCCCGTGCCCTGGTCCAGGATGCCGATCTGTATTTGATGGACGAACCGTTCGCCGCCGTCGATGCCGCCACAGAAAAAGCCATTGTGAAAATCCTGCAGGAAATGAAACAGGCTGGCAAAACGGCCCTCGTGATTCATCACGACCTGCAGACCGTCCCTGAGTACTTTGACTACGTCATTCTGCTCAACATGCGTGTCATCGATCACGGTCCGACCGAGCAGGTCTTCACTCCGGAGAACCTGCAAAAAACTTACGGAGGTCGACTCACCCTGCTGGAAGAAGCCACCGAAACGATGCGCCGCAGGGAGCAGTCACTATGAACCTCAGCGCGCGGATGCTGATCCTGCTGCTGCTCGTGAGTCCCGGTCAGGTTCTCCTGGCTGCCGAAGGCAAGTCCATTCAGACACAGCGGTCCATCACCGATCGCAGTATTGAATGGCCCGCCTGGGAAGACTGGCGACGCGTCTTCTTCATGCAGGACTATAACACCCGGGTTGTCATCCTGGGTACGACGCTCCTGGGAATGTCCGCTGGCATGATCGGCAGCTTCGCCCTGCTTCGTAAACGCGCCCTGATGGGTGACGCCCTCAGTCACGCCACACTCCCCGGCATCGCGATCGCCTTCATTATCGGCAGCACCCTGGGTCTGAATGGTAAGTCGCTGCCTCTGCTGTTAACGGGGGCAGCCATCAGTGGTCTCTTGGGAATTGCTGGTATCCTGATGATTCGCAATCTGACCCGACTCAAGGAAGATGCAGCCCTCGGCATCGTACTCAGCGTCTTCTTCGGTGCAGGAATCGCACTGCTCAATATCGTACAGCAGATGCAGACCGGGCACGCCGCCGGCCTCGAATCATTCATCTATGGAAAAACTGCTTCCATGATCGCCAGCGATGCCTGGCTGATCGGCGGTGCGGGTCTGACTTGTGTACTTGTGGCTTTACTGCTGTATAAGGAACTGACACTGCTGTGTTTCGATGAAGGCTTCGCCGATTCTCGAGGCTTTCCGGTGGTATTGCTCGATACACTCCTCATGGGACTGGTTGTGATCGTGACCATCATCGGTCTGCAGGCAGTGGGTCTGATCCTCATGATCTCTCTGCTCGTGATTCCCCCTGCCGCCGCACGTTTCTGGACCGAAAAAATGTTCTGGCTGACAGTGGTCGCGGTGGTGCTGGGAGCTTTGAGTGGGATGATTGGTTCTGGCATGAGTGCGATTTTTCCCAATCTCCCCTCCGGTGCAATGATCGTTCTCGTCGCGACCGCCATGTTCCTCTTCAGCATGATTTTTGGCGTTCCCCGTGGAATCCTGGTTCGTAAGTACCGCCGCTATGAACTGAATACCAAAGTCAATCGCCAGCACCTGTTGCGCGGCCTCTACGAATACCTCGAAGCACATCAGCAACTCCCGATCGGCGTGACGGACAGCGCACCACCGGTCTCACTCTCTGCCCTGGAGCAGATGCGGAGCTGGTCCCTGCCTGCCCTCAAGAAAATCATTCGCAGTGCCCAGGACGAACGTCTGGTGACATTACTCTCAGACAATCGCGTGCAGCTGACACTCTCCGGATTGAAAGAAGCCGCCCGTGTCGTTCACGAGCATCGCCTCTGGGAACTCTACCTGATTACTTACGCAGACGTCGCTTCCAGTAAAGTCGACCAGGATGCCGATGCGATTGAGCACGTTCTCGAACCGGAAGTGATCGCTGAACTGGAATCCCTGCTGGTCCGCCAGTCAACGGAAGGAATTCTGCAGAGTCCGCATGACATTGATCTGCCTCAATCACTGAGTACCCCCACTGTCAGGAGGACCACCTGATGGGCGGACTCGCACAGTGGAGCTGGGCTCTGGATGGCTGGATCATCGTCGCGGGTATGCTGTGCGCTGCCGCGACTGCCCTGCTGGGCAACTTTCTCGTGCTTCGTAAAATGAGCATGCTCGGCGATGCCATCACGCACGCGATCCTGCCGGGACTGGCCGCTGCGTTTTTAATCAGTGACTCCCGCAGTAGCCTGCCCATGTTTCTCGGCGCCGTGATTGCCGGTATCCTGACCGCACTCTTCACCGAATGGATTCGTGGCTTCGGAAAAGTGGATGAAGGCGCCTCGATGGGCGTCGTCTTCACCTCCCTGTTTGCCCTGGGACTGGTCATGATCGTCCAGGCCGCCGACCGTGTGGATCTCGACCCGGGTTGCGTCCTTTATGGAGCAATCGAACTGACCCCCGCCGACACCGTGCTGGTCGCCAGCTGGGAAATCCCCCGCGTGGTCGTTGTGCTCTCAATCGTACTGCTCATCAATCTGCTGTTCGTGATTCTATTCCTAAAAGAACTGAAGCTCAGTTCTTTCGACCCGGCTCTGGCGACCACCACCGGCTTCAATGCGACGTTCATTCATTATGCGCTGATGACCCTGGTCGCGGTCACCGCGGTCGCCAGCTTTGAAGCAGTCGGCAATATTCTGGTCGTCGCCATGTTCGTTGTCCCCCCCGCCGCCGCCTATATGCTCACTGATCGACTCGGAGTCATGCTGATCCTCAGCGTTCTGCTGGCTATGTTGGCAGCCATCATCGGGCACATCAGTGCGATTACCGTCCCCTACTGGTTTGGATTCCAGAGCACTTCGACAGCCGGCATGATGGCGGTCGCCGCTGGTCTGCTGTTTATCATCGCCGCCCTGTTCGGCCCCCGCCACGGCGTAGTAATCGTCTTCCTGAGACGCCAGTTTCTGGCCTGGCAGATCCTCGCAGATGATATCGTCGCCCTGATGTACCGCATCGAAGAACGGGAACCGGAACTCAGACCGGACGCCTTTTACCTGCGAGACATCCTCTTCTCACGACCGCTGCCCACCAGACTGACACTTGACTACCTCGTCCGACACAGCCAGCTCGTACACGCCAACGGAACCTACACCCTGACCGACACCGGCCGCGACCGGGCCCGGCAGCTGGTCCGCTCGCATCGACTCTGGGAACACTACCTCGTCGAACACGCTGGCATGTCGACGGAAACGATTCATCGCCAGGCCGAACAGCTGGAACATTTTACCGACCGGGAGCTCCGCGACCGCCTCAACGCCGACACCCTCGATACCGACCAGGATCCCCACGGCCGTCCGATCCCGCCCGAAGAACACGCCCCCTGATCCAGATTCAGGTCGCTCCACATCAGGTTCCTCTGGCATTTTCCAAACCGCACACATATAATCGTTCGTTGATATTTCAAAGTTCCGCCCGAGTGCGTCGTCGGGTGCTCCAGAACGGGATGAAATCAAATGACGGGCAAATACTGCAGTGGACCGGTGAACCGACGCGAATTCATGCGCATCGGCTCACTCTGCCTGGGGGGATTATCACTCCCGCAACTCCTGTCTCTCCGCAGTGAAGCCGCCCCAACCCGACCGGAAACATCCGTCATTCTGCTCTTCCTCCACGGCGGTCCCTCGCAACTGGAAACCTACGACCTCAAACCCGACGCCCCCTCGGATTACCGCTCCCTCTTTAATCCGATCTCCACGAATGTCCCGGGAATGGATCTCTGCGAACTCTTTCCACGACAGGCCAAAATCGCGGATAAATTCTCGCTCGTCCGTTCCCTGCACCACGACGTCGGCATCCACAGCGATGGCGGGATCATTGTCCTCACCGGCAAACGTCCTTCCAAATTGGATCCCACTTCACAATCAAAAAGCGAACACCCTGACTTCGGTTCCGTCACCAGCGTTGTCCGGGGCCTCTCCGCTGCGGGAACGCCCCCCTATGTCTCGATTCCCTCGAAGTTCTATATGGTCCAGCCCACTTACCTCGGTCTACAGCACGGACCTTTTGAATCGACCGAGCCTTCGTCAAACAGTTACCGTCCCCCTTCCCTGAAACTGCAAGCCGGCATGGATGGGAAGCATCTGCTCGAACGCCGCCAGCTGCTCAAACAGTTCGATCAACTGCGCAGCGACCTCGATCTCACCGGAGACCTGCACGGCAATGACAAGTTCCGCGACCTCGCCTTCCAGATGTTGACCAGCCCCGATGCCGCCCGCTCGTTCGACATCGACCGCGAACCAGACAGCCTGCGCGATCGCTACGGACGCAACATGTGGGGTCAGGGCTGCCTGCTCGCCCGTCGCCTGGCGGAAGCCGGCTGTGGTGTCGTCTCACTGTTCTTCAACACCCCGAAGACCGGGCAGGAATTCACGAACTGGGACGATCACATTCTCAACGCGGGACGCCCCGGCCACTTTGCGAAATACATGCAGACCCGTCTCCCGTACATGGATCAGGCTCTGGCCACGCTCATCGAGGACATCCACGAACGCAGCCTGGATAAGAAAATCATGGTTGTCGCCGTCGGTGAATTCGGTCGTACTCCCCGACTCTCTTCCAACAGCTCGGGGACGGGACGCAACCACTGGCCCCAGGCATACACGGCCCTCTTCTCAGGAGGCAATCTGAAAATGGGACAGGTCGTTGGTGCCACCAACTCCAAAGCCGAGTACCCAACTCACAATCCTCACACGCCACAGGATATGCTGGCCACGATCTACCGTCACCTGGGCATCGATTACTCGCGCTCCCTCGTCGATCATCAGGGAAGACCAATTCCCATCCTGCCGCACGGCAAACCGATTGCCGGCCTGATCTGAGCTTCCGGCTAACCCGGCATCAAATCTTTAATACCCCGCATCAGATGCTGATCCACTTCCGGGCCACTGAAAGCCACGCTGACTTCATAGCCCCCCTGGAAGTAAGCTTCCGCAGTAGGCAGATACCAGGGTCCGCCGTCCCCGTAGCCGGCCACCGCCATAAATCGATCGGGGTAGAGCATCTGGGTCCGCAGCTGATATTCAATGAACGGCTCGGCCGGCAGGTGCAGCATGGAAATCTGATTGACGTGTAGTCCGCTCAACGTAATCGGCTTCTGCGCCGCATGCCGTCGCAACCAGGCCAGCGTGAATGCAGGCCGGTTCCGATGCACCACCCGCCGACTGTGATCATTAATCTGTTTTTCCAGCTCAGCGATGGAAAACGCCCGGTTGACCGGGGGCAGGAAATCAGCAGTCGTCCACTGTAGCCGCTTGATCGGTTCGGGACGGAGTTGTTCGGACGCCCGCTCCATCGCCGCAAAGATTCGTTGTGCCAGTACCGGTCGATTTTCGTGGTGATCGCTGTTGTTATACTTGCCCGCATTGATATTGCCCGCACAACCAGTGAAATAAACGTGCAGACAATCGGGAGCATCATGCTCGGCCTTCAGTTTTCGTGCCTGTCCCACAAACTCGCTGTTTACATGCCCCTCGGTGCAACAGTAACTGATGGGATGCACGGCGTAGTAATAGCAGGCGGCAACTTTCTCTTTGCCATTATAAAAGGCAACCGCCTTCAACCAGGGATCGATCACGCCGGCCGGCAGATCGCGAATATCATCGCTACTGGCCGCCACACTTCGATTCTTCAGGATCTTTCCCTGGTCGTTTAACACCCGCCTGTTGGAAGCCACCTGTTCTACCTCTGCCTGGGCTGAAGCGACATGCGTCAGACGACGCGGTGATTTCAGGCTCTCCCGTACCGCAGACTCCGCCCGTTGGAGACAGGTCTGAAAAAACTGCGGATCCATGTTGGGCGGCAGATCACCTTGCCCCCGCACAATCCGGTCCGTCTCCAGGCAGGCAAACGGGGCATCGTGTTGATGCACGCACTGCACAGCCACGCGATCCGCGGAGGTACCAGCGGCCTTCGCCAGTGCCTGCCGCAACTGCAGATGGGCATCGTTACAGAGTCCCGTCCAGTCCAGCGTGCAGACAACCACAGGCTGTGGCTCGGTCAACAACACAAACCCCAACGCTTCCAGCGGTGAATCAATGCGTGATGCAGCAGGAATCCAGCCCCCGCATAACGAGTGCCCGATCGGCACAGTGACATCAAAGCGGAAGGGAGCAATCTGATATGGCATGGCGTCCTCGACTGAATCAGGAATGAAGCATCCCCTTCAGCATAAATCGCCGTGCCACGAAAAACGAGTGTTTTGGCCTTTTCAGGACCAGTTTAGTGCTCGGACGAAACAGGAACTTCCTCGTTTTCGTGTTCGAGCTGCGGCTCCTGCACCGGTTCCGGATCCCATTCCTTGCCGACAATCAGTCGGGCGCCTCTACGAAAACTGAGGTAGGACCAGGCCCACTGCATGACCACCAACACCCGGTTTTTGAAACCAGTCAGGTAGAAAATGTGCACAACCAGCCAGACAACCCAGGCGAAGAAACCGGCTAATTTGAACTTCCCCATCTCGACTATGGCCCGACTGCGACCGATGGTCGCCATCTGCCCCTTGTCCCGGAAACGAAACTCAGTGCGGGGCTTACCTTGAACTTCAGCGCGGATATTTTTTCCAATACACCGCCCCTGCTGCAACGCCACCGGTGCGGTACCCGGCAAGGGCTTTCCTGTCTGGTGTGTATAACAGGCCTGGTCGCCAGCAACAAACACGTTGGGATAATTTGTCAGACTCAGGTCCGGTTCGACCATCACGCGGCCCCGGTTATCGGTCTGCATCCCCTCAGACTGCCCCAACTCGGAAGCTTCCACACCTGCCGCCCAGAGCACTGTCGCAGCCCGGATCCGTTCACTCCCCAGTTCGACGCCATCTTCGTTGATGTTAGTCACCACGGACGAAGTCCAGAGCTGAACCCCCAGGTTCTCCAGGTCGCGGGCCGCCCGATTCGCCTGCTCTTCAGAAAACATCGGCAAAATTCGTGGACCCGCTTCGACCAGGATCACACGAGTATGACTCGGATTGATGCGGCGGAAGTCCTTGGAGAGTGTAAATCGGCTCATCTCGCCAATCGCACCCGCCAGTTCCACCCCCGTCGGTCCGCCACCCACGATCACATAGGTCAGATATTTCTTCTGCTCATCGGGGTCGGTAATCCGTTCTGCATGCTCAAAGGCCGACAGTACCCGCTTGCGAATCTCTGTGGCCTGCGAGATGTTCTTTAAGCCTGGCGCGTAAACTTCCCACTCATTGTGACCGAAATAACTGTGTGTCGCACCGCAGGCCAGAACCAGGTAATCGTATTCCAGTTCGCCAAAATCAAACTGGACTTTCCTGCCAGGCAGATCGATGGACTGGGCTTCTCCCAACAACACGCTGGTATTCTTATAGCGGGACAGCAGGCTGCGAATGGGCGTCGCGATATCTGCAGGACTCAGGCCCGCCATGGCGACCTGGTAAAGCAATGGTTGAAACAGATGGTAATTATGGCGGTCAACCAGGGTCACTTCGACGCCGGGAACGCCTCCCAGTTCTAACGCGGCATTCAAGCCGGCAAAACCACCACCGATAATCAGGACCCTTTTAGAGTCTGTCTTGCTGCCGGGGTTTTGTATAGTATTCATCTCAGTAATTATTCAGACAGGACGTTAATGTCAATCAGACAGAAGTAAGCGCCCTCCTCGATGCCGATCACGAAAACACACTATAGCTATTCTAGTCGATCCGTCCATGCACACAAAATAAGTTCCTGAAAAAATCAGCCGGTTCACAAGAGAATCGATAAAAACAGATGAAAATCAGGCCAGAATTTCATGAAGCACTTCGCCATGCACATTGGTCAGCCGGCGTTCGATCCCATTGTGATACCAGGTCAGCCGGGTGTGATCGATTCCCAGCAGATGCAGCACGGTGGCATGATAATCGTGCCAGGGAACAACTTTCTCGACCGATTTCCAGCCGAATTCATCAGTGGCTCCATAGCTGAGCCCGTGTTTGAGACCACCGCCTGCCATCCAGACCGAGAAACCATTCATATTATGATCGCGGCCTGTGCCCACCGTATCTGAAGCCGACTGCGTGAAAGGCGTCCGGCCAAATTCGGTCGAGAACAGCACCAGCGTGTCTTCCAGCATCCCCCGTTGACGTAAATCCTTCAATAGCCCCGCTACAGGCTGATCGATGCGTGTCGCTTCCCGCAGATGATTCCGCTTCACATCCTCATGCCCGTCCCAGTTAATACGGGGCGAGCCGAAGGGGCCTCCCGAAAAGAGCTGCACGAAACGCACCCCCTGTTCCAGCAGGCGCCGGGCCAGCAGACAGTTGCGGGCGAAGGGAGCGGTTTCCTCGCGGTCAAATCCGTACATCCCCCGGGTCGCGGCAGTCTCCCCAGAAAGATCAGTCACCCGGGGGACGGCCAGTTGCATTTTTGCAGCCAGAACGTGGCTGCGGATCCGGGCTTCCAGATCACTGTTGGCACCAGACCGTTCGAGGTGTGCCTGGTTGAACCGGTTTAATAATTGTCGACTGGCGAGTTCGGTCTGCTCAGAAATCTGCCGTTCAGGAAACAGGTCTCGAATGGCGGGGCCTTCGCTCTGAAATGGAACCCCCTGGTGCTGAGCCGGGAGGAATCCGTTGGACCAGTTAATTGTTCCCGCAGCGGGATAGCCGCGGACATCCGGCAGCACGACATAAGAAGGCAGTTCATCCGTCTCGCAACCAAGTCCATAAGACAACCAGGCCCCCAGCACCGGAAAACCGTTGAGTCGAAACCCGGTGTTCTCCTGAAAAGTGGCGGGCGTATGATTGGCGGAATCTGCTTTCATCGAGCGGATCAACGTTAATTCATCCGCCTGTGCCGCAATGTGCGGGAACAACTCGGAGATCCAGAGACCGCTTTCGCCCCGCTGTTGAAACTCAAAATCGTTCTTCCGCAACAGGCCCACTTTGCCGAAAAACGTCTCGGGCTTCTTGTCGGTCGGCATTTCCTTGCCATGCAGCTTTTTGAGCGAAGGTTTATAGTCAAACGAATCCAGGTGACTCAAGCCACCGATCAGACAGATATGGACCACCCGTTTCACTCGCGGCGAAAAATGTGGTGCCGGAACCGTAGCTTGCTTCGGTGTTGCGCCGCGCACGGACTGCTGACGAAGTAACAGATCCATCAGTGCCGTCCCCGCCAGTCCGGTCCCGGCCCAGGAAAAGAAATCACGTCGGGACAAAGATTCGTTTTCCGGAAGTGGATTCAAATTCTTCTGCTGTGGTTCTGAAAATGACATGGCAGTTTCAATTCACATATAAAAATTCGTTACTGTTCAGCAGCACCCGACATAAGGCGGACAGACCATGTTGAGAAACAAACTCACGTGACACCGCTGCTTCTTCCGGTCGTGGCGGCCGCTGGTAAACCAACTCAAAGAGTTCAATCACCTGCTGCCCGGTGTCGTCACCGGAGCGCTGCTTAACCCGCGCGGCCAGCTGATCCGACATGCGTAACACAAAGGAATCATTCATCAATGCCAGTGCCTGCAGGGGCGTGGTTGTCGATGCCCGGTCGGGAGTGGTCGTAGAAGGATCGGGACAGTCGAACGTTTCCAGCAGCGGATGCCGTCCCCCGCGTGCAGAAAATCGATAGATCGACCTGCGATTAAATTCTTCACCCACGGGATCCAGTGGTTCATAGAACTGGGTCCCCTTGAAGAAATACGATTTGACGTCCTGGTAACCACGGCCCCCGACTTCGGGGTTCAATTTGCCCGCGACTTTCAGGATCGAATCGCGAATTGATTCCGCTTCAATCCGTTGAGGACTCTTTCGCCATAACCAGCGGTTGTCGGCATCTACCTGCATTGCCTGCGAATCAACCTCTGAGGACTGACGAAACGTTGCCGAGAGCAGTATCTCACGCTGCACCGATTTCAGGCTCCAGTCATTTTCTTTTAACTGAATCGCCAGCCAGTCGAGTAGTTCGGGATGGCTGCAGCGTCCGCCATTAAAGCCGAAATCATTCGGTGTATTTACCAGCCCCTGACCGAAATGATAATGCCAGATCCGATTCACAATTACTCGTGCAAACAGCGGATTGCGGGCATCGGTCACCCAGTTGGCAAATTTCAGGCGGCGTTCCTGATCAGAACTGTCGGCGGCCAGTTTCAAATTACCATCCAACCCCTTAATCGCCTGCAGTCCCCCCGGTTGGACGACACCCGCTGGTGCCGCCACACTTCCTCGCCTGAGCAAGTGTGAGACTCCCGGATCGCGGGACAAGGCGGCATAGACCTTTGTTGGCTGCACAGCCTGCAGCTCTTTAATTTCTGCCTGCAGACCGGAACGCTGTCGACGCAATTCCTGCCATTGTTGACGTTGTGGTTCATCCAGAGTCGCCTGTAGTTCTTCTCGAGAAAAGAAGACACCTCCCCAGCGGGCAGAAGCCTGAATTTCTTCCTGAGTTAACGCCCGATCATACAGGCGTGCCTGAGTGATCACTCCTTTGAGCAGTCGATTACCGCCCGGAGAACCATGGCGTAAACCGAAGAGGACTTCTGTTTTTCCTGCGGGAAATGTCTGCAAACCTTTGGAGCGATAACTGCTCCCGTAAACGGCTCCATTTCGATAAGCGGTAATGGTCCCATCCGTGGCATACACCAGCGCAACCTGCACCTCTTTTTCTGAAGCGGTCTTCTCTTCGGGGCCCTGGAATGACTTTGTGCGATTAAAATGATCGCTCCCTGCCAGCCAGTGTCCCGGCTGCTGCTCGCCAAACACAATCGCATCGAAAATATTACCGTCTGTTGTCTGTACGCTCAGGACTCCTCCACCACGCTGCTGCAGATCGGAAAGTTTCACCCAGGCTTCCAGAGTCTTTGCCCCCAGAACTTCAGGCAGGGGCTCTGTTTTCAAAAAGGAACGGTTACCGTCGAGCACCAGTCCCTCAGGCGTCTGCTTTGCAGAACCGTGCAACGTCCCCGAGAGACCTCCCACCAGATCGTCTGTCCCTTTGCGAAAATCCCAGGCAGCGACAGGAGAGGATACCAGCGATGCTTCCGTTGTGTCCCGCTCTTCATGGCGTTTCGCCAGCACACGTTTTCGGGCAACCGTCTCCAGTTGGAAGAGCTGTCCCTGGATTTCTCTTAGTGCCTTCTCTTTCTGAGCGAGAGCTTGTTGAGCTCGATTATAGGCTGGATCGGGCAGATTCCGCTCTCCATGGACGACGCCTGACAGCGCTGCGGCGAACTGGTAATACTCCTGCTGACCGATGGGGTCGAATTTATGATCGTGACAGCGGGCGCAGTTCACGGTCAACCCGAGGAATGTCTGCGCCGTCACGCCAACGATATCTTCCAGTTCGTCCTGTTTCATCGTTGCCCGCATCAATGTGCTTTGTGGAATCACGACATCATGGGGGCCCGCCACCAGGAAACCGGTCGCTTTGACCGCTCCGGGGTTGTCGGGCTTGAGCAGATCGCCGGCTAACTGCAGCCTGACGAACTGATCGTAGGGCAGATCCTTATTCAGGGCCTGAATCACCCAGTTCCGATAATGCCAGGCATTCTCACGTGACTGATCCCGTTCAAACCCGTTACTTTCACCAAATCGAACCACGTCCAGCCAGTGTCGCGCCCAGTGCTCGCCGTAATGTGGCGATGCCAGCAGGCGATCAATGAGCTTCTCGTAAGCATCATCTGAGTTATCCTCAACAAACGCTTCCACCTCTTCCGGTTCCGGAGGCAGACCAATTACGGAATAATACAGTCGGCGGATCAAATTACGACGATCCGCTTCAGCACGCGGCTGCAGGCCATGCTCTTTCAGCCGCCGCAAGACGAAGGCATCGATGGGACTTTTTCCCCAGTGTTCGTGCTCACCCGTCGTGACAGGTACTTTTGGTTTTTGCAGAGCCTGCAGCGACCACCAGTCGTAACCGGCTCGCTTTTCCGTTGTCTTACTGAAGGCATCTATGGGGTCAGTGCCCCACGGCGCGCCCGCTGCGATCCAGCGCCGGAACAACTGCTTCTCTTCCGCAGACAGGGGATGTTCGGGGGGCATCGCATCCGACTCGATGTATTGCCAGAGCAGACTCTCATCCGGCTTACCTGCCTTTACCGCAGCTCCCGTTTCGCCTCCCTGGAAAGTTAAATCGCGGCGGGAAAGATTCAGTCCCGCTTTGGGATCCAGTCCCGCATGACAGTCCAGGCAGTGACCAGCAATCAACGGAGCGATCACACGGTCGAAGTCCGCCTGCATACGCTCAGGTGTTTCGAAGAGATCGTCTGCCCTGCTGAGTCCCGGTAAAGCCAACCCGAGGAACAATGCCAGCGTCACCCATACTTTCTCGCCTGCGTGCATATTAGAGCTGCTTTCTGCTGCCGTTCGAAAGGAGTGTTGATTCGATAACTTCAATCTTAAACCGATCCCAATGTGCTTGACACCTTAATCTCGCCCCTTTAAGATATTTCACTATTGAAACCTATTTCATATATGAAGTCAACAACAATGCCCGCTCCCGATACAAATCAGAAATCGGCGGCTGCCGCCTCCCCCAGCCTGCAACGGGGCATCGCCCTGCTCGAATATCTGGCGAAGCATTCTCACGGCTGCACGCTCAGCGAACTCAGCGAGGAACTCTCTGTTCCCCAGGCATCGCTGCTGCGGATTGGGAAAGCGCTGGAAGAAATGGGATACCTTTCCCGCGACGTCGCTTCCAAAAAATACTATCTGACCAATCGCTTCCTGCAGCTGATTCCCCCCAGTGTTCAGGATCGGCCGCTGTCTGAATGCGCCATTGGCCCCATGCGGGAATTGCGCGACCTGACTGGCGAAACGACTCAGCTCTGCTGTCTGATCGATACGGAAATTGTGATTCTGGAACAGCTGCTGGCAAGGCATCCGTTTAAATATTCCGCCGAGATCGGTGCCCGGGCTCCCTGTTACAGTTGTGCTCCAGGCAAAGCTATCGCTGCTTTTCTTCCGGAAAATGAACGCGAAGATCTGGTGAACCGCATCCGCTTTAAACGTTTCACCCCGCACACCATCACCTCGAAACGGGCCTTCCTGAACGAACTGGACCTGATTCGCAAACGGGGCTATGCCCTGGATCACGAAGAAGGACTCTCCGGGATTCGCTGTGTGGCTGCTCCCATCCTGGACCGTAACGGCATTGCTATAGCTGCATTCACAATCACCGGTCCCGCAGAACGCATACCGCAGGACGAATATGAATCGCTGGGGAATATTGTCCAGTCGCGGGCAGCTCAGGTCACGATCGCCTTCAGTACCTGATGTCACCTGCGGTCTTCCCCTGCAAAGGCGGCACAGTCGTTTCGACCAGCAGAACCACTCCATTCCCGCCAGGCGTTCTACACAGACGATCTCTAACACTTGCCAGCGATCCATCCTTACAGAAGTGTGTTGCAATTTGACATCTTCGTAACGCGACCTAGCTTTAGGTAGTCATTCAGATGTATCTCTATCATCGCGATGACCGTTATGCCCTGAAAACAGACCAAACCGTCTAAATCGGTTTCCCCGGAATGCAAGTTACTCCAGTGCTCAATGCGGGTGACCATGAAATGCATCAAGCAAATGTCTGTTTAGAGAGCATTGAAATTCAAATTTACGCCAGACCAGTTCGGGCAGTACCTGTCTCGGGTTGTAATCTCGTCAAGGTTTTCCGATGAATAGTTCCCTGATAGCCAACAATCAAACCGTGCCACAGCAGCAGTCTGTGCATGGCAGCTATCATATGGGCTCTTCACAGATCCTGAGGGAACTGGTTGCATTCTCGGCCGAATCCGATGAACTGGCACTCAATACACAACATACGGACGATGTCGATCAGGTCATCTGCCGTAAACACCTGCGCAAACTGTTGACTGCGTTGCAGGCGCGTGATGCTGTCACACTCGGTCATTGTCGACGCGTCGCTTTCCTGGCCAAAGGAATTGCCAACAATCTGGGTTGGGAAGGTATCCACCTGAAACGCCTGGAAGTAGCCGCCCTGCTGCACGATATTGGGAAAATCGGTGTCCCCGACCACATCATTTTCAAGCCGGGTAAGCTGACATCAGATGAAATCGAACTGATGTCGCATTATCACCACATTGGTCTCGATGTGCTACAGGCCTGTCGCACCGACCATGAAGTGTTGACGATTCTCTCGCAAACCCGCTTTCACTTCAGCGGGGCGACCAATGGATATCAATGTATCGGCAGTGACGTTCATCAGGGGGCACGCATCCTGGCGATCGCTGACGCCTATGATTCACTGGCCACTGATCAGGTCTATCGGACCGGGAAGAAACACGAAGAGATCATGTCGATCCTGATGGGGGCCGCTGGTACTCAGTTCGATGGCAACATCATCTGTGCCCTGTCCCGCTGGGAACAGACCGAACGGGAAACCTTCCACGAAGCCATTCAGGAGGTTAACCGAAACTTTCAGCCGAAGCCATTGACTGAGCAGGAGATCGCGGAAGCGAATCTGATCAGTAATATTTTTTCCTACCTGTTTCAGATCGAAAGCCTCTACGATGGCTTTTATATCGTCAACTCGGATTTTCAGTTTGTGTTATTCAGCCCGGGTCTGGAACAACTGACGAACCTGCGGTCCGGCGACATGCTGGGCAACGCCTGGACCAACCACAGCGTTCCGGTGACAAATCAGGATGGATCAATGCTCGCCTCATCCGAGCACACCATGAACCGGGTCATCGCCAGTGGTAAATCAATGACCACGGAACTGATGCTGAAACGACCGGACGGCCGACTGATTCAGATTGAAGTTCAATCTGTTCCCATGTTCGGGGAAGATGGTCGCCTGGTTGGCGTAGCGGAGATCTTCCGTGATCTGTCACGGAGCCTGAAGCGCCCCCAGGAATTTAACCAGCTGAAAATGGCCGCCAGTCAGGATGCACTGACGTCTGTTGCCAACCGGGGAGAACTGGAAACTCAGCTGGCAATCATGTTGAACCAGGCCAGCCAGAACCAGAACACAGCCCCTTTAAGCATTATCTTCATCGACGCAGATCACTTTAAAAACATCAACGACACCTATGGCCACGCGGTTGGCGATGAAGTGCTCATTGAACTGGCCCGACTGTTTCAGCATGAAACCTATTCTGGAGAACTGGTGGGCCGTTACGGGGGTGAAGAGTTTGTCATTCTCTGCCCGGAAACCGACCTGGAACATGCACGGCAAAAAGCAGAACGCCTGCGACTGGCAGTGAATAACCTGAAACTGGAAAATCTCAACAACAACCGCATCACTGCCTCTTTTGGCGTTGCACAGTTGGAGTCTGGTGACTCTCTGGAAAGCCTGTTCCATCGGGCCGACAATGCCCTCTACCAGGCGAAAGAAACAGGACGTAATCGGGTCTGTTCTTTGACCTGTGAGGATCAGATGTCGGGAGCAGCTCCTGAAGTTGTTGCTCCTGCCCAATCCAATGCAGGCAAAATGGTCTTTGAGAGCTCCTTCAGCGCCCTCATCTCCTCCGATATTGTAGTTTACAAGCTCGGAGGCTTCGTCAATGACAATGAGGCACGCCTCACCGAGGTTAATCCGAATCGAGCCGTCATGCGTCTGGGCAAAGCCGGCCTACTTCCCTTCTGGGGAAAAACGGATGACCGCCGCCCGATCGAGGTGGAACTGGTCTTTGATAACGCCACCCGGAAATCTACTTCTGGCTCACGAAATGCCACACCCCGAGTGGAAGTCATGATCAGAATGACTCCCCTGGGCTGGATCAAACAGCCCGAAGTCTTCCAGAAACGGGCCGCTCGTGTCCTTCGACTGCTGAAAGATTATTTCGTCGCAGAATAAGTAAGCCAGCCTTGATCGGCAGATTCTGCCGTTTTCGCTCAGCTCTCCTGCCCCAGGCGCAAGCCAGGCAAAATAGCCCACCTCTTCCGGTTACGCATTTTGCGTCAAACTTGGAATATCCAACGATTTTATCTGTCCTGCACCCCCGGATAATCGTCAAGAACCGAAAAACCGTACACGCCGCTGGAATCGGCATCCGATAAATCAACCGTAAAGCTTAACACTCAGTCTGCGCACGGTGGTCTAATTGTGGATTCCAGATTTCGAAACAACATGATTCAATCCCGCTTGATGAGTTCAAGTAGACTCAGGTGTATTCCCCTGCTTCTGTTATTCACTC
Source organism: Gimesia chilikensis (assembly GCF_008329715.1). Classification (GTDB taxonomy): domain Bacteria; phylum Planctomycetota; class Planctomycetia; order Planctomycetales; family Planctomycetaceae; genus Gimesia; species Gimesia chilikensis. Next base: position 137,605 of record NZ_VTSR01000008.1, read on the forward strand.
TGGTGGGAGTGACAGGCTGTGCCCATAACAGCTGTGGCGAAGCAGATTCGTGCCCGACGGTCTCCAGTCGTGTGAAGAAATGCTTTCTCTTCCACCATGACAAGTGCTCTCCGAAACCATACTGGTCTATGGAGGGGTACCAAACCGACCTCGATAAATTCTTTGTGAAACACGCCGCCAAAAAGTGTGCCAAAGAATCGCTGAAGACCATGTCCGCCGATTGCCAGGACAAGCCATCCAAGTCCTTTCGAAAGGGATATCAGCAAGCCTACATGGACATTGCCCTGGGCGAATCGGGAGTTGTTCCCCCCGTACCACCTGAGGAATACTGGGCTGCCCACTATCGGACTCCGGAAGGCTACATGGAAGTTCAGGAATGGTTCACAGGATACAAACTGGGCTCGGAACATGCGCGCGCTGACGGACGATACGACTATAATCGGATCGCGACCCCTTACTCACTGGCCGGTTGGGAGCAACCAGCTGCGGAACACTGGGATGGAAATGTAGCTTATCCAGAGCCGTCCATGCCAAGTCAGGCCCCACTTGAAACACACCCTGCACCAGCGGTCCCCCCCCGCCATCATGAGTCTGAAACAACACTGCCGCCTCCACCGGTCTCCGGGCCACAAACACCATTAAAGACAGTACCTCAGAGGCACTTACCAGAACCGCCTCCGGTACAGAGTCTGCCTGATAGAAGAACCCCCAATGCACAACCGCGACCGCTGGTTCCACAACCCAGAATTCAACCTCCGACCGCGAAACCGGCGCCGAGGCCATCGACGGGGATTCAACATACGCCTCTGCCTGATCAGAAAGCGAAACCGATTCGTCCTCAGATCAAAGAACCGGCCTTACCCGCTTACATCAATGATGATCCACCCCCCAGCCCGTACTCATTACAGTCTTACCCATATACACCATTGCCCGGAACAGGGGCGCGACTGGACACGCAAGGTGCGATCAATCAGATGAATGGACAGCAGCGATATTCTGATTCCAGCATTGAAGATTACCCTTACCGATAAACCCGACACATTATAAGAACAGGACGGGAAGTCTTTCCTGTCGAGAGTAAATCAACAGCAGAAATGAACCACAGAATGGCACGACACAACATGACAACAATCGAATGTAAAGGTTCGATCAAAATGTTGAGACTCTACACCACTGACCTCGTACAGCGGGGACAGTTCTGGTGCGCACTGGTCTTGCTGCTGGCCTTGAATGGCTGTGCCGCCATTCATCCACTCAAAGGTGTTCCCGCACAATACCTGCCGAATGAATACAAAGGTGAAGTCCGTTCCGGTAAGGAAACCATTGACCTTTCACTGCTCCGTCAACCCGCCCCCAAACACTACCTGCTGGACTCGGGCGATGTATTGGGAGTTTATATTGAAGGCGTCCTGGGACAGTTTAAAGAAGTACCCCCCGTTCATTTTCCTCAGACACAGGAAGTAGCGCCTTCATTAGGTTACCCGATTCCCATTCGTGAAGACGGTACAATCTCACTCCCCCTGATCGGCACTGTGTTCGCCCGGGGACTTACGCTGACTCAGTTGGAAGAGACAATTCGCCGCAAATACACGACCGAGAAGGATATCCTTCGTGAAGGACGGGATCGAATCCTGATCAGCCTGCAGAAGCCTCGTTCGTATCGGGTGCTGGTCATTCGACAGGAAAATGCCAACGATCTGGTGGGAGCCACCGTCGGAAACCTGAATATTGGTCGCTCCAAGCGGGGAACCGGCCGGGTCATCAATTTACCCGCCTATAACAATGACGTCCTGCACGCTCTGGCAGAAACCGGCGGTCTGCCCGGACTGGATGCAGAAAACTCGATTTATATTATTCGAGGCGGAGCCAATGAGATGAATCAATCGGTCTGCCCCCCTCCGGTGCAGACCGGCTCCCATAGTTTGAACGAGCCGCGTAACACTCAGAAAATCCGACAGGTCTCAGACTCATATACTCCGCTGCCGGCTCCGACCCAGCTTCCGTCAGACACCGCCTTCCAGGTGGGGCAGCCCCTGTATTCGTTTGAAGGAAACAACTATTACTCAGGGGACTTCCCTGCCCCGACCATGATCAACGATTCCACCATGCAGCGGCCCGGCATCGTCAAAATCCCGATCCGACTCAGCCCGGGTGAGCAGGTCAACCTGACGCGCGAAGACATCATCCTGCACGATGGGGATGTAGTGTTTATTGAGTCGCGCGATACGGAGATCTTTTACACCGGCGGTCTGCTGGGCGGAGGACAATACACCCTGCCCCGCGATTACGACCTCGATATTCTGGGCGCCATCTCCATTGCCCAGGGAGGTAACAATTCCAGCAATGGTAAATCTACGGGAGGCCCTTCGGCGCTCAATCAGGACGTGACAATCAGTGCCAGCAACGCGATCATCCTCCGGCAACTGCCGAATGGCACCCAACTCCCCATTAAGGTCGACCTCTATCAGGCAGTCCGCGATCCGAGTCAACGTGTGCTGATTCAGCCCGGCGACTACATCATTCTGCAATACACCAAGTCGGAAGCGATCGCAGCCTTCATTGAAAGACATCTGCTGGAAGGTGCATTGTTCGGGCTGGCAGCCTCGAATCTCCAGAATGGCGGAGGCAACCGCTGAACCGGCCTGCCTGAGCGGGGCTGAAAGTCGAGACTACCTCTTCTCGATGACGAAGCCCTGTTTTGCGTCGGGTTTAGCCAGTAGAACTTCGCCGATGTGCTGCTTGTCTTTGAGTGTATCTCGACCAATCAATAAGAGATCGTCGGAGATCCGCTCTAAGCCCAACGCGCAATCGAGGGGGAATTTCGCTTTGAAGGTATAGTTTTCATCCGCCTTCAACAGTTCCGAACCATAACAGCCAAACCACCACTGCTGATTTGCAAAAGTGGCCGTCTGAATTCCCAGCAAAGTGTAGCCGCTCTTCAAGACATGTTTCTTGACGAACTTCAGATTCTGGTCGTATTCGTAGAGATAGTTCTCCTTAAACCCCTTAGGTAATCCACCTACGACCAGGAAATTGCCCCCATGGTGTGCGATTCCTCCGGCTCCATAGATCACTTCCGGAGTTTTGTGCTTGCCGATCAGCAGCAGTTTCTCCGCGTCGTAAACGTAAACCCAGGAATCAGCCTTCCCTTCGGCATTATTGAAATCGCCAAAATTCACAGCGACATAGACTTTGCCATCCACATGACAGAGATCTCCATGGTGATTTCCCACCGGAATCTTGATCAGGACCTTCCCCTCAGCATTGGTTTTTACCAGCTGAGTTGTAAAGCTCCAGAAGATATTTCCCCGGTCATCAACACAAACCCCCTGCAAATGATGCGGATACGTTCCTTCGCAGCGGGTATTGTGATAGGGAGTCTGCTCCGGTTTTGTTTCCGCCTGGGCGATGGTACCGAGACCACAGACCAGAGCAATTACCAGCAACCATGACTCACACTGCAGTTTCTTCACCAGCAAATCTCCTCAACAGCTAATCGGCAGAAATCAGGTCCGGTCCATCGCCGGCCCGCTTCTCGTACTTTCCACTGGAGGATTTCACATATTTAGTGAATCCCAGCTCTCCCAGACGTTTGTCATCGTTTAGAGTACGCTTTGCCTCGGCGTCTGACCATTTTCCGGAAATATTCGCGGCAGTAATGACGCGTCGAACCGGCTCTCCGGTCTCCGGATGCTGCGTTAAAGTTGGTTCACTCATCCTCTGAATGACTTCAAATCGTTCACCAGCCGACCCGTCAGGGTTGACGACTTCATACACATAAGTAGGCATTGCTACCTGATAACCTCAATAAAGGGGAGTCAGAAATCAAGAATCTGCCAGCTGACACACTGGCCATCAGACCACTGCCAGTTCAGATTCCACACCGAGTAAACGGGCGAAATTGGGGGACAAATCCCTCCCCAGACAGCAGACTGCACATACTATAACTTCATCTAATCTATTGAAATCATATCCGAACCCGCATGCAAGGAAAAGGTCCTGAAGTTTGCAGCGCGAGCTTGAGATTTAGTGGCTGGTATATCTGGACCTGCCCAGCTAGAATCTGTTAGCATCTCTTATTGCTGAACCCAGACAAACTCACATAAGTACACACAGCGTGGGTAGTTTTTTAACAGGAGAATTTTCCGTGCAAGTTGCGATTACTTGTCGTCATGGCAGCGTCTCAGATGGTCTGCGTGAATATATTACCGAAAAATCTGAGAAGTTACTGACTTACTTTGAGCGGGTAACTGCAATCCAGATCACAATCGACCAGGGCGAAAATCAGAACCGGGTCGAAATTCTCGTCGATGCAGAACATAAACACAATTTTGTTTCACATGCAGAAGGCGACGAAGTTAAACCCAACTTCCACGCTGCTTTGAGCAAGATGGAACAACAGATCAAAAAATACAAACAGAAGATTCAGGATCACCGCCGCGATCTCCCCATGAATGAAATCGCTGAGAACGGAATGGCAGAGGCGGAAGCCGAGTCCGAAGAAGAAACCGAATCTGAATAATTTATTCCTCGCAGGCTGATTTTTGCTGAGGAATGAGACGAAACGTCTTACAATTGAATATCGTGTGAACAGCCTCTCCTGAGTGAAAGAATCCATTTCCGGAGCTGTCACAATTTAACAATCATGTCTTGCGTGCCATCCGTTCCCTTCGAGAAGGACGCAAACACCGACTTTTTTGCAGATGTAGTTAGAAGGAAAGAATACATGAAGTTAACAGACTTCGTGGTTTCGGAAGCGATCATTCCGGAATTGAATGTGACCACCAAAGAAGAAGCAATCCGCACCATGGTCGCCAGCCTGAAAAATGCAGGTAGCATTTCGGCTGATGACGAAGAAGGTATCGTATCGGCAATTCTCAAACGGGAAGAACTGGGATCTACCGGAATTGGTAACGGCGTTGCAGTTCCCCACACCAAACATTCTTCTGTCGAAAACCTGACAGCAGCTGTCGCCCTCTCTTCAGACGGGGTCGATTTTGCCAGCCTGGACGGCGAAGATGTTTATATTCTGTTTTTGCTGATCTCCCCCCTGGATCGTCCAGGAGATCACTTACGCGGTCTGGAGAATATTTCTCGCCACCTGCGGAATCAGAACTTCTGTAAGTTTCTCCGCCAGTCCAAGAACATCGAAGACATTGTTGAACTGCTCAATGAAGCGGACAGTAATCAACTGGACTAAGCTGAGAGACCTGATTGTCAGGGATACCCCTGCTCAATTGAAACTGACACTTCCTGCTGAGTTGAGTTGATGACTGTCTGGGAGGAGTATACGCTTCGCTGTGCTCCTGATTGATCAAACTAACAGGAAAGGGGTAATTACGAAACCTCACTGAAAACAAAAGCCTTAAAGCGGTCCATGGCCTGTTTTCAGCCAGCTTCTGTAGTTATCAAAAGTGCCATGCAAGAATCTGTTTGCCGTCAGATTGTCACCGTCAAAATGAAACAGGGTCTGCATTTGCGCCCGATTTCTGAAATTGTCAGAATGACCCGTGACTATACTTGCGACTTTAAAATTTCCAATGGAGATCGGTCGGCCAATGCCCGGGAAGTCTATGACCTGCTGGAACTGCAGGCGCTCCCGGAAACCGAACTGGTTCTGGAAGCAGTCGGCGACGACGCCACGAAACTCATGGAAGAAATCGTTCAGTTTTTTGAATCAGGATACAAAAAATTTGAAGAAGTCTCTGATCTGTCTGACTAGCCCCTGAACACACCAACCCGGTGGTTCATCACCGGTTGCCTGTCTGTTGAAAGCGCCATAGTAGGCCCTGATTGAATGCTTGTAAAACGTGGAATTGCAGTTTCTCCGGGAGTAAATTTCGGTCCCGCCCTGATTCTGGGTGCGGAGGACTTTCGCATACCGCGGCAATTCGTCAGCGTCAATGTGATCGAAACCGAAATCGCTCGCCTGCGCTCTGCGCTCGATGCGGTCTGTGAAGAGATCGCCGTAAATGAAAGACTTGCCTCCGATAAACTGGGGGAACAGTACGGTGCCATTTTCGCCGCACACCTGCAGATGGTCAGTTCTCCCCGACTGCGTGAAGAGATCGAGACTCTGATCCGGGATAAATGCTATTCACCCGAGCACGCTTCCAGTCGCGTCTTCAGACGTTACACCAAGCTGGTACAGCACCTGGGTGACAATTACCTGGCGGAACGCGCCAGCGATATCATCGATCTGGAAAAGCGGCTGCTGAAACAGCTGCTCGGCGAAAAACGCGAAGAATTATCCAACCTGACAACGCCCATCGTCGTCCTCGCCAATAACCTGACCCCCAGCGAAACTGCGGGGCTGGCCAAGGAATATGTGCTCGGCTTTGCTACCGAAGTCGGAGGTCGCACCAGCCATACCTCGATTCTGGCAGGAGCCCTGGAAATTCCAGCCGTCGTCGGTCTGGGAGAATTTCTCTCCGATGTCTCAGGCGGTGACATGGTCATTGTTGACGGCAACAACGGCGAAATCATCATTGACCCCGATGAAGAGACGCTGGCCCGATACAAGGATACCGGCGAACGTCAGCGATCGATGGCAGCCCGACTGGCATCGCGGCGTAAAATTCGCTCGGAAACCAAAGATGGGACCCGGATTCACGTCATGGGGAACATTGAATTCCCTAATGAGGTTGAACACTGTGCCGAACGCGGTGCAGACGGGATCGGCCTCTACCGAACCGAATTCCTTTACTTGCAGTCCAATACCGAGCCTACCGAAGAAATTCACTACGACGCCTACTGTCGCGTCGTCCAGGCTGCTCAGAACCGCCCGATTGTGATCCGAACCCTCGACCTGGGTGCAGACAAGATTCCTCGTGGCTATCGCCACCTGGCCAAAGAGGGTATGAACCCGGCTCTGGGGCTCCGCAGTGTCCGTCTCAGTCTACGGGACCTGCCACTCTTCAAAACCCAGCTCCGGGCGATCTTCCGGGCAGCCGTACACGGGGACGTCCGCATCATGTTTCCCCTCATCTCGACTCTGCTCGAATGGCGGCAGGCCAAGATGATTGTCGGCGACGTTCTGGAAGATCTCGAAGAACGGGGTGTGGATTTCAATCCCAATATTCCGATAGGAATGATGGTAGAAGTCCCGGCAGCTGCCCTGCTGGCAGAAGAATTTGCCGAAGAAGTTGACTTTTTCTCCATTGGGACAAACGACTTAATTCAGTATACTCTGGCAGTGGATCGGTCTGATCCCGCCGTTTCGTCGCTCTACAACTCTGCTGATCCTTCGATTTTAAGGCTCATCAAAATGGTGGTAGAAGCGGCCCGTAAAAAAAACATACCGGTTACCGTCTGTGGGCAGATGAGCTCCGACCTGAAATCGATCCCGCTGCTGGCAGGCTTGGGGATTCGACAGATCAGTGCCACACCACTGGCGATTCCGGAAGTAAAAGAAGTAATCAGACATCTGACAATCGCCCGGGCCGAGGAAATCGCAGCACATGCAATGACCATCGACGTGGCCCGCGACGTTGAAAGTTATTTAAGAGGAGAATTGTACAAAATCTGTCCTGACCTGTTTGATGAAGAGCTTCCTTTGTAAGCGCTCAACTCAAAGCAGACGCTTCTGAAAAGCACCAGGGCAACATTAACTGCAGGATCAGGTGAAAACTCACCCGCCTGCAACCTCGATTTTTACGTTTACATTTTGCAGCGGACTCGAACTGTTTTTCAAAAATCGGTTCGCTGCCATCCACTGCACCTCGGTGGTGCGTGGGTTGAGTATGAACCAGATTCAATCAAGACGAAATGCATGATACAGTCATTTCTCAAACCGAAAGCATTTACGTGTGATTCAGACTGAATGCAGGTTCCCGACACAGTGCTGGCTCTTCCCGAGCAGCCTGTCAGAGTTCCTGCGAACCGTCCTCTCGCACCAGTGACAGCAGTATGAACTACCCCCCTGATCCTTCAGAACAGATCATTTTGAAGACGGCTCAAGCCGCCTTACGGGGATATGCTGCCGCTTGCACATCACGCTTTCAAAGTCCACAGGCAGTTCCTGCCGCCTCTGTAACGACCTCTAACCCGCTGCGGTCCTCCGCCCGTACAACAGACCACAATGCGTTCTGTGTGCCACGCGCTACTCCGACTGTCAGCCACACCAGAGCAGTTACAGCATCCTCAGGAACGACCCCGCCCGTCGACAATGTTCGGGAAATGATTCGACTCACCAGTCGCCCCCACCAGAATCTCTCCAAGCCGCTTCGTCACGGTCGATCGACCAGCGATAAATCGGCTTACTTCAGGAGAATCGCCCGCCCGGAGACTTATGTGCTCCCGCAAGGGCAACTGACTGGCTGCTCCACTACAAGAGACTGTTCTCGACGTGGAAAGTCCGTCTCCACAGCGACTGCTGAGGAATACTGCATTCGTCGTGTTCCACGACAAAGGGTATTCCATGAAAAAGGAAATGCTGATTAATGTCCTCCAGCCGGAGGAAAGTCGAATCGCCATCGTTGAAGATGGTGTCCTCGAAGAACTGTATGTCGAGCGCAACAGCCTCGAAAACCTGGTAGGAAATATCTACAAGGGTAAAGTCGTCAATATCGAGCCCAGTATTCAGGCCGCATTTGTCGATTTCGGCGTTGGACGCAATGGCTTCCTGCATGTCAGTGATCTCGAATACCAGTACTACAAACACATCACTGAAAACGGTGAGAACAAAGCAGCACGGGGTAGAAACTCCAAAGGCCGCCGTATCAATGAACGCAGCGTCGCCAACAAACCACCGATCCAGGAAATCCTGAAACGCGGCAGCGAAGTGCTGGTCCAGGTAATCAAGGAAGGGATCGGCAACAAAGGCCCCACGCTTTCTACCTACATCAGTATTCCCGGCCGTTACCTGGTCATCATGCCCGGACTGCAGCGGGTCGGCATCAGCCGCAAAATCACCGATGAAGACGTGAGAAAACAGCTGCGCTCCATCCTGACACAACTGGCACCTCCTCCGGGACTGGGTTTTATTGTCCGCACCGCAGGCATTGATCGCTCTGCTGAAGATCTGCAACGCGACCTGAATTACCTGCTCCGTCTCTGGGGAACCATCGTCGGGCGCATCAAGAAACTACCGGCGCCTGTCGAAATCTACTCCGAGTCCGACATGATGATTCGCACGATTCGCGACATCTATAACAGCGAAATCGACACGCTCTATATCGACGAACCCACGGCCTACCAGCGGGCTCGCGACTTCATGAAAGTCGTCCTGCCCAAACACGTCAATCGCATCAAGCACTACACCGGCAGTGATCCGATTTTCTATAACAGCAATCTGGATGATGAAATCTGCAGCATCCAGAACCGGCACGTGCCCATGAAAGGTGGCGGCTCAATCGTAATCGACCAGACTGAAGCCCTGGTCGCGATCGACGTCAACAGTGGTAACTACCGGGCTGATGACAATGCTGAAAAAACAGCTTTCAAAGTCAACATGAAGGCCGCTGAAGAAATCAGCCGCCAGATTCGTCTGCGGGACCTCGGCGGAGTAATCGTAATCGATTTCATCGACATGCGTGAAGAAAAGCACCGTCGGTCCGTCGAACGTCGACTGCGCGATCTGGTCAAACGGGACCGTGCCCGTACTAAAGTGCTCCGCATCAGTCCCTTCGGTCTGATTGAAATGACCCGCCAGAGAATTCGGCCCTCGCTCCGTAGAAGCATGTACGAAGACTGTCCCTCCTGTCGAGGAACGGGCCAGGTCAAAACAGCCGAAAGTATGGCCATCGAAGTCATGCGGACCCTGATGACCACGGTCTACAAGAAAAACATTTCGCGGCTGGTACTGAATGTACATGAAAACGTGGCTAATTATCTGAATAATAAACGCCGCAAGGATATCAACAGCCTCGAAGAGTCATCGAACACCGTCATCGCAATTAACGCACGTACAGATGTAGAGCCAGAACATCTCACCGCACGTTGTTACGACGATATTGGAAATGAAGTGAATTTCTAGTCGCTTCTGACTCGAAATTTCAAAAGTGACTCTTTACAATGCCCTGCTCGCTATGCGTATGAGAGGTACGGATTCCGCGCAGGGCCTGGCTGGCTGATTGAATAAACACACTCTCGCAGCTGTGTTTAACTATATAATATCATTAGCGTTGCGCTTTTGATTCTGAATACAGATCGGATTCCATTTGCTTCATAAATCCGACTTCAGCAATTATTTGATCCAAGTGATAAGAAAAAAGAAGGTTTGAGGATGTTTGTAGTAATCGAAGATGGCAGCCATCAATATACGATTCAGGAAGGCGATACCCTGACAATCGACTACCGTGCTACAGCAACAGAAGGCGATTCCATCACTTTTGAAAGCGTGCTGCTCGCCAATGGTGGCGGTGCCAGCTCGATCGGCACCCCGGCTATCGAAGGTGCATCGGTCGAAGCCGAAGTCGTAAACCCAGAGGTCAAAGGCGAGAAACTCGAAATTCAGAAGTTCCGTCGCCGCAAGAACTCTCGTCGCCATACGGGTCACCGCCAGAAATACACCACAGTTCGCATCAAATCGATCACAGTGCCTGGCCTGGAAATTGTGGAAGCAAAAGAAACAGAACCTGCTGCCACTGAAGCCTGATTCAAACTGACGCGTGCCCCACGCTGTCATTTGATGCGCACAGTATAAAATCCACTCTCAGCCCCCTGAGTTAATCTCAGGGGGCTGTTTGCATTTGAACGCATCTCCAGCCTCCCCTGCCTGCAAATCGACCTTGACCCAAAACCGTTATTTGACTTAACGTTATGCGACTTTTGAGACGTCCGGCTATAAGACCGGGCAGTTCAGATATTCGGACGGACCGCAGACCGCATCCCAGGCAGGTAAGGATACTTCGATGCATCTCTTTTTTTCAGTAGGCGAACCCAGCGGAGATCAGCACACGGCTCACCTGATCGAAGAAATTCGCACCCGCCGCCCCGACGCTCGTTTCTCTGCCTTCGGTGGGCCAGAGATGCAGGCTGCCGGCTGTCACCTTGAAGTTCGGCTGACCGATTATGCCGTCATGGGTATTCTCAACGTTCTGCCTCTGATTTTTAAATTCATTCAGCTGATCCGGCAAGTCGGCGCCTACCTCGAACAGGAGCGCCCCGACGCCGTGATCCTTGTGGATTTCCCTGGATTCAACTGGTGGGTTGCGAAAAAAGCCAAAGCCCTGGGTATTCCGGTTTTCTATTACCTGCCCCCTCAACTCTGGGCCTGGGCCCCGTGGCGCATTCGCCGGGTCCGTAAAAATGTGGATTACATCCTCTCCGGACTCCAGTTTGAAAAACAATGGTATGAATCGCGAGGAATCAACGTCGATTACATCGGGCATCCCTTCTTTGATGAAGTGGTTTCCCGGAAGCTGCAGCAGGATACCCTTACCGAGTTGAAACAGTCCGCGCCGCAGATTGTAGGTGTACTCCCCGGTTCCCGCACAAATGAGGTCACGCGCAACTTCCCTGTGATGCTACATACGATTCGTCGGCTCTCTCAACAATTTCCCGACGCCATCTTTCCGATTGCCTGCTACCGGGAAGCACACCTTGAGCTGTGTCAGAATTTTATTCGCGAACAACAGGCTGAAGATTTACCGCTCAAACCCTATCTCAAGCAGACACCGGAAATCATCGAAGCCGCTGACTGCTGCCTGATGGTCTCCGGCTCGGTCAGCCTGGAAATGCTGGCCCGCAAAACGCCAGCCGTTGTGCTGTATCGCAGCCACTGGGGCATGTATTTCCTGGGACAACTGCTGATCACCTGCAAATACATGTCACTCCCCAACCTGATTGCAGGACGGGAAATCATGCCGGAATTCCCCTCTGTCGGAAATCCGAACAAAGTCGTAACGCAAATGTCGACGATCCTGGCCGAGTGGCTCAGCAGCCCCCTGGCCCTGGAACGGGCCCGGTCAGAGCTCACATCGCTGTATAACGAGACCGTCATACCCGGTGCCTCCGCACATGCAGCAGAAGCCATCTTGAGCCATACCGGAGCCCAGCTCAGCTCTAAAGCGGCCGCCTGATATACACATAAACACACCATGGTATTCAATTCGTGTTAAATCGGGCACAAAACGACAATTTTCCAATGAGAATCTGGGGAACCTCCAATTGTTTGTTTTGTGTGAATGGTCCTCCTGAAAACTGCTCGTTAGAATCGGCGGATACGTCGTAACAGACCATTGCCGGGTGAAATCAGCCCCGGATGGCTGAAATGATCACAATCTGTAAAATGCATCTTGGACTATCGGGACTACTTAAACTAATGGGAAAAAAAACGATCCGGATTGGAATTGTTGGCGCAGGAGCAAATACAAAAGCGCGACACATCCCGGGATTTCAGGCGATTGACGATGTCGAACTCGCAGGCGTTGTGAACTCAACTCAAGCCTCTACAGATAAAGTTGCCCGGAAATACGGTATTCCGCAAACCTACTCCCACTGGCAGGAACTGGTGGAAGACCCGGAAATCGACGCCGTTGTGATTGGCACCTGGCCCGATCTGCACTGTGAGATCACCTGCATGGCACTCGAAGCAGGCAAGCACGTGCTTACCGAGGCCAGAATGGCACGTAACCTGGAAGAAGCGCGTAAGATGCTGAAAGTCTCCCAGGCGCGCCCCGACCTGATCGCCCAGATCGTTCCCAGCCCTTTCGGCCTGAAATACAACAATGAAGTCATTAAGCTGATCTCGCATCAGTATCTGGGTCAATTGCGGGAAGTCATCGTTCAGGGTGCCGACGATGCATTCTGGGATTACAGCAAAAAAATGCACTGGCGTCTCGATAAAGAAATCAGTGGCAACAACATGCTCACCATGGGCATCCTGCACGAGACCCTCAGCCGCTGGGTGCCTGCCACCGAACGAGTGTTTGCCCAGTCTTCAATCTTCGAACCCGTTCGTCCTTCTGCGACAGCCCAGGGCAACGCCGACGTGACTCTCCCTGACAGCCTGCAGATCGTGTCTCGCCTGCAGGGAGGCGCCAACGCCATCTATCACCTGAGTGGAACAATTCTCTTTGGACCAGGTCTGCAGATTCACCTGTATGGCAGCCTGGGAACCATCAAAGTGCAATTCACTCCCGAAGAGAAAATCTTTGTTGGTCATATGGGAGAGGATAAGCTCAAAGAAATTCAGGTTCCTCAGGAAGAGATCAGCGGCTGGCGTGTGGAATCGGAATTCATCGGTGCCATCCGTGGAGAGGAAGTCGTGCACTTCACTGATTTCGCCACCGGTGTCAAATACATGGAGTTTTCCGAAGCGGTTGCCCGGAGCTGCGAACAGAATCAACCTGTCTCGCTTCCACTGTAAACTGGCAGATCGACTGAAAATCGTCATAATACAGGGACAGCGTTCAAAGGCAGACAGTCGAACCTGTCGATATTGATGTTATCCCTGACAGCCAGCTTCACTCGAAACGATCTGAAATCATGACAGAAACTTTGGAACAGGAATTAAAGACAGCACTCCTGGCAGTCAGACAGGCTGCTTTGATCTGCAGAACAGTTCAGTCTGCCATCACGGATGAAGTCCTGGAAAAAAAAGATAAGAGCCCGGTCACGATCGCAGATTTCAGCAGTCAGGCCGTTATCTGCCGTGCACTCCACAATGCATTCCCGGAAGACCCCATCATCGGCGAAGAAGATGCCGCTGAACTGAAAGGACCGGAAAACCGGGAGTTCCTGGAAAAGATTGTCGCAGAACTGACAGCTGACGGTATTCAGGATCCAACTCCTGAAAATGTCTGTACCTGGATCGATTACGGCGGCGCCAAAACATACAGCGACCGTTTCTGGACGCTTGATCCCATTGATGGAACCAAGGGCTTTCTACGCAAAGAACAATACGCGGTTTCACTTGCTTTGATCGTGGAGGGAAAAATCGTACTCGGCGTGCTGGGCTGTCCCAACCTGCCGTTTCCCGGGGAAAACCCAACCGCCGGAACGCTCTACTATGCGATCGCTGGACAAGGTGCATACGCCCTTCCCCTCGTTCGCGAACAGGAGCCGAAACGCATCCGCGTGACCACCACTGCCGATTTTTCGGAATCCCGCTTTTGTGAATCCGTCGAATCGGGACACAGTTCACACAGCCACTCTCAGCAGCTGGCGGAACGACTGGGGATCAGCAAAGAGCCCCGACGTCTGGACAGTCAGGCTAAATACGCTGTCGTCGCCCAGGGTGAGGCTGACATCTACATGCGGCTGCCCACACGCCCCGGTTATCGCGAGAAAATCTGGGATCATGCGGCGGGGGTTTTACTGGTTGAAGAAGCGGGAGGGGAAGTCACTGATATCCACGGCAACCCGCTGCAATTTGACCAGGGATATGAACTGAAAAATAATCAGGGCGTGATCGTCACCAACGGACACCTGCACTCGCTCCTGATCCAGTCTCTGGACGAACTCGAATTTTAATCCCTGTATCGATCTGTCTTTTGATGATGTATTAACCGACATGGACTGGCACATCGTAGTCACGTTTCTCGTTTTGGCAGGAGTAATCTGCTCTCTGACGTTTCTACGTGCCGGCGCTGATACGATTCTGATGGGTGGTCTGACCATTCTCATCGTCTCCGGCATCGTTCCCGTCGATCAGGCTATGCAGGGGTTTGCCAACGAAGGCCTGCTGGCAGTCGCGTTTCTGTTCGTGGTTAGTGAAGGTATTCGGCAGACCGGTGGCTTCTCCTTCACGGGCCAGCAACTACTGGGACATCCGAAATCCCTGACCGATGCGCAGGCCCGCGTGATGGTGCCTTCCGCCATCCTGAGTGCATTCCTGAATAACACTCCCGTCGTCGCCATGATGATGCCCGTCATTTCCGACTGGGCCAAGAAAATGCGGATCTCCATTTCGCATCTGATGCTGCCTCTCAGTTATGCCGCGATTCTGGGCGGTCTCTGTACCCTGGTCGGCACCAGCACCACCCTGGTGGTCAATGGTCTGCTGCAGAGTCAGACAGATCGCCCTGCACTGACCATGTTTGAAATTGCCTGGATCGGAGTTCCGGTCATGGTTGCGGGACTGATTTATCTTCTGGTCTGCTCTCGCTGGCTGCTCCCCGAGCGAAAACCGGCAATCACTCCCATGGACGATCCGCGTGAATATACGGTGGAAATGGTCGTTGAACCCGGCTGCCCCCTGATTGGCAAAACCATCGAACAGGCCGGTCTGCGTCATCTGCCCGGCATGTACCTGATGGAAATCGACCGGGACGATGATGTGATCGCCGCGGTCTCCTCGAATGAACGACTGGCTGCCAACGATCAGCTGGTCTTCGTGGGCGTTGTTGAATCGGTCATCGATTTGCAGAAAATCCCCGGCCTCAAACCAGCCACCGACCAGTTGTTCAAACTCTCCGGCCCCCGCTCCGAACGCTGCCTGATTGAAGCGGTTGTCTCAGACAGCTTTCGTTTCCTCAACATGTCCATCCGCACCGCGAAGTTTCGCTCCAATTACAACGCTGCGGTTATCGCGGTGGCGCGAAATGGTCAGCGGATCAATAAAAAAATCGGTGACATTGAACTGCAGCGAGGCGACACATTGCTCATCGAAGCACACCCTTCGTTCATCGATCAGCAACGGAACTCCCGTGAATTCTTCCTGGTCAGCCAGGTCGAAGATTCCACGCCCCCAAGACACGAACGCGCCTGGATCGCCCGGCTGATTCTGCTGGCCATGATCGGTATGGTCGCCGTGTTCAACATTCCAATGCTTGTGGCCGCCATGGTGGCTGCCGGTCTGATGACCGCTACCCGCTGCTGTAGTGCCACGGAGGCCAAACGCTCTATCGACTGGGGCGTGCTGATCACCATCGCAGCCGGACTGGGAATCGGACAGGCCATCGATAACTCGGGTGCCGCCAGACTGATTGCCAACGGATTTACCGGCATGGCTAACGACAGTCCTCTGATCGTCCTCGCGATTCTCTCATTCATCACCCTGGTCTTCACGAATCTGATTACCGCCAAAGCCACGGCAACACTGATCTTTCCGATCACGGTCGCCACCGCAAATGCCCTGGGTGTGGACCTGATGCCGTTCGTGATTGCCATCATCATTTCCGCAGCCGCCTGTTTCGCCACCCCCATCGGCTACCAGACCAACCTGATGGTCTTCGGGCCCGGGGGGTATAAATATGGTGACTATCTGCGTATTGGCGGCCCACTGACTTTGATTGTCTGGTTATTGACAGTCATCGTCGTACCTCTTGTCTGGCCCTTCCATCCCTGATAATGTAAATTGAGAAATCACCCGCCGTATTCGGTACCGATTCCTTTTTTCATGATCAGGGTTCCTCCATGCATCGCAGCCTCTGCTCCCGCTTTGTACCCGCGTTGGCATTCTTCGCCTTACTGGTATCTGCTCCCGTAATTCTCTCTGCCCAGGACGCACCTCCTGCAGATCGCAAGAAACTCGAAGCAGAACTTAAAGAACTGCAACAGCAGATTCAGACACTTAAACAAAATACGCAGATCGAACGCTCCCTGCTCGCCGACGTGGAAATTTATGCGAAAGCAGCAGAGTGGATTTTACGCCACAAGGAATTTTACAAACCACAGTACGTCAAAGAGACCTACCAGGTTCTTGAAACCGGACGCCAGCGGGCCAGCCAGCTCGCAGCAGGCAAACCTGAGTGGACCGATCCCAAAGGTACGGTGCTCTTCGGATACTACTCGAAGATCGATGGCTCCGTGCAACCGTATGCTTTGACCTTTCCTGCAGACTTCAAACAGAAATCCAGCCAGCGCTGGCCCCTGCATGTGGAACTGCATGGACGGGGAGGCAAACGCAATGAAGTCTTCTTTATCATGCATCCAAATGGCAGAGGACCGCGTAAAGATCACGACTGGTTGCACCTCGATCCCTTTGGACGGACAGATAACGGTTGGCGCTGGAGTGGAGAAGTTGACGTACATGAAGCGATCGCCGATGTCAAAAAACGTTACCTGATCGACAAACAGCGGATCACCCTGCGTGGCTTCTCCATGGGAGGCGCTGGTGCCTGGCATCTGGGACTGCATTATCCCTCTGAATGGTGCGGCGTGGGACCGGGAGCGGGCTTTGTCGATTTCTACCAGTATCAGAACCACAAAGAGAAACTGCCTCCCTATCAGGATAAAACTCTGCACATTTATGACTCCATCGACTACGCCCTCAACGCTGCGGATGTTCCAGTCGTGACCTACGGAGGGGGAAAAGACAAGCAGCTGGTCTCGAGCACTCGGATGGTCGAAAAGGCTAAAGAACTGGATATCAAAATCCCCCTGTATATCACCCCCGAGGCGGCACATCAGTCACGGATGCCCGCTTATCAGGATTTCCTTGCACAGCTGCTGAAGATCTCCGAAAAGGGACGTCCCACCTGGCCAGGCCGCAAGCAGATCCGCTTTATTACATACACTCCCAAGTTCAATGAATGCGAATGGCTCCACATCGAAGAGCTGGACCAGATGTACGAGCCGACCACCGTCGAAGGGGGGCTGAATGAGGAATCAGGAAATCTGGAGCTGACCACTGACAATGTGGCTGCCCTTTCGATCGCCCGTGATATCGCTCCCAAAGTCGAACTGGACGGGACCCTGCTTCCGTTGGAGTCGGCAGCCAGCGGACTGCTGCCTCAGGTCTACTTTGTCAAAAGTAATAGCGGCTGGGATGTGCTCAAGTACGACGATTCCAAAGCCTTCATCGAAAACTCGAATCTACGCAAACGACGCAATCTGCAGGGGCCGATCGACGACGCCTTCACCCTGCCCTTTGTTTGCGTGAAAGGGACTGGCACTCCCTGGACTCCCGAACAACAGGCCTGGTCACAATCCGTGCTCGCCCTTTTCGAGAAAGAATTCGACAAGTGGTTGCGAGGGAAGGTTCCCGTCATCACAGATAAAGAGGTTACAGATCAGATCATCGCCGACAAGAACCTGATTCTGTTCGGAGACCCTGGCTCCAATGCGTTGATCGCCAAAATTGTCGAAGACCTGCCAATTCAATGGTCGAAAGATCAGATCACCGTCAATGGGAAGACCTATGATACCAAGGACCATGGAGTGGCCCTGATCTATCCCAACCCTCTGAATCCGACGCGATATGTGGTCATCAATTCCGGGCATACCATGCATGAGAAAGATTTCCGCGCGTCCAATTCCTGGCTGTTCCCCAAGCTGGGTGATATTGCCGTCATCAAGTTCAAACAGAACAAAGATGGCAATTTCGAGAATGAAACGGTCTGGGCTGAACTCTTCGACAGCAACTGGGAACTTCCCTGATTTCGAGATTCGTTTTTTTCAGTTATTCGAATCAGAGGCATGCCCGCTGCGTTCTTTCCCCTCAAGGAGAAGACGCAGCACATGCCACGCGCAAACCACTTCTAAGTAATCACTTAAGAACATATCCCTCCCCGCGACTCCGCATTTTGCTCTGCGAAAAACAGAGTGCCGACAGTAGTTTCTACTTTCTTGAATCGATCTTGCTTCATTTCGCGATTTTTCATAAAAAACCGATTCCTGTCCCATCAGGGATCTGATCAGGATCAACTCTCACTCAGATTCAATCACCTCCAAATCACAGTTTTACCCTTCTGCACCATCAGCGTGCGACAGTTACTCCAGCCCCTCACCCCATGAAACCGGGCAGCATAATGAAACGATTTCGGCTCAGCATGGTCATCCCTGCTGTTCTACTTTCTCTATTGATGAGCGGATGTGCTTCCACATCAGGCACCAAGGCCGTGGCCTGGAAAGCACCTGTTGCGCCGTGGAACTGGGGAAAGTCCGCTTCTTCCGAAGAGAAATCTGAGAAAGCAGAAAAAGAAACGACAGCCGAAGAAGAAACAGCCGTTGCCAAAATCAACGGTGTGGAAATCGATAAAGAAACCGAAGTGGTACTCGGCAAGGCAGTTGGGGAACTGTTAACTCAAACGGAAAAGAAGCCGACCAAAGTCACCACGCATAACGCGGAACTGCTGGCCTACATCCACGAAGAACTGAAAGACGCGACGCCAAAGGAACGATCTCAGTACCTGGCCAGTTTCAAAGGCGTCGATCCGGAAATGATCAAAAACATTCTGCGTACGCGTAGAATGGTCAATAGTATGCAGGCACAACAGCTGGCCGAACACAAAACGTCTCCGGCTGCTCCTGTAAATTTACCTGGCCTGGGACATACCCAGCCTGGTGGGTCTCCGACTCCCAACACAAGCTTGCCTCAGGTCGGAAATCAGCAGCCTGTCGTGCAACAGGCGAGTGCCCAGCAGATAGCTCCACCGGGGCAGATTACTCCCGGCAGCCAGCAGTCACGACAAATGAATAATCCGGTTCAGTTGGGAACCTTGGAACCGACAGGAAACAATCCGCAAACAGGACTCCCGACTGTCGTCCCCGGTCAGCCACAAGCTTATTCCACTTCAGAAACCATCAGCCAGGGTTTGAACCACATCCCATTGGTTGGCCCTCTGAAAACAAAATTATCTTCAGCGATCCATCAGGGCACGTCTGCAATTCAGAATGGTATCACTCGTACCAGCACTGCCTTCAGCGGTCAGCAGAATCCAGCCGCACAACAACTGCCGGTCACGTCCACGAATCCACAAATGGCACCGGTCACGAATCCACAATCAGCCGAGCTGGCCCCACAGATGGTCCCCCTGGCTGTTGCACAATCAGGTGCTTCGGCGCAAGATCAGTTACAGCAGTTGATCTCGGTTGCGGAATCAGAAATCGCTCAGCTTCAGCCGGGTTCGACTCCTGAAGAAAAACAGAACTACATTGAGCGACACGTTTACCTTCGCATGCTTTACCTGATGGCCGGACAGCACGAACGTGCCCTGGAAGCGATTCCGGGGATTGAACCAGCAGATCAGGAATTCTGGCAGCAGACCTTCTGGGCAGTCGCGAACTACTTTGATGAAGCGGCCATTCCAGATGCTGCAGACCGGGCCACTCAAACAGTGACTCAGCTGCGTCAGGCAACCGCCCGCCTGCAGGAAAAAGCAAACCTGAAACTCAAGAATGTAGCCTTCTGCCACAAGATCAGCAGTTTTGGTAGTTACGAACGCTTCGAGCGTGATGAATACACGCCTGGTCGCCCCGTACTGGTTTATTCCGAAATTGAAAACTTTACGAGCGAACTGACTGCCGACGGCATGTATCGTACTCTGTTAAAGTCCAAGATCCAGATCTTCAAAGCCGGTACCAACGGTGATCTCGTAGCAGAAATCCCCTTCGATACAACCGAGGATCTCTGCCGTAATGTACGTAAGGATTACTTCCACAGTTATAAATTTGAGATCCCCCGCAATATTTCGCTCGGGCCCCACATCATGAAACTGACAGTGGAAGATGAAATCAGCCAGAAGGTAGCCACTTACTCTCAAAACTTCACGGTGCGATAAGCTTCATATGTTATCTGGATCAGCATCTCACCATTACGCTCACGGCTTCGGGAATCCCCAAACTACATCACTGGCCGAGGCGGTTTTTCAACAAATCCCAGCGCGCGGGTTTCAATGGATTTTCCAGACACGGTCTGAAGAATCGAATAGCCTGCTGTTTGCGACTGACCAGGAAGTAGAAACACGCCGCAGCCTGAAAATGGCGAAAGTCGAGGCGGTACTCTTTGTGGCAGATGGTGCGCTCTCTACAAGAAAGATTGCCCAACTGGCGACCCTGGCCAATGCTAAGGAAGCCAAAGAGCTCATCGACCAGCTCAATAACGCGCTGGCGGCCAGTCAGTCCGCGTTTCATATCAAGCGGGTCGCCACCGGTTACCGCATGATGACGCACCCCCAGTTCTCGTTCTGGCTCAACAAACTTCATCAGCGACAGGCGGCTCTCAAACTCTCCCCACCCGCCATGGAAACACTGGCGATCGTCGTTTATCGCCAGCCCATTACCCGTGCGGATATTGAATCGGTTCGTGGCGTCCAGAGTGCCGAAATGTTGAAGCAGTTGATGGACCGCGGCCTGGTTCGTATCGGCGGTAAAGACGACTCACTCGGCCGTCCCTTCCTGTATGAAACCACGCGCAAGTTTCTGGAAATCTTCGGCTTGAAAAATCTGGAAGATCTCCCCATGGCCGACATGCTCCGTCCCACTCCTGAGGAGCCGGCGAAAGCCGTAACGGAAGAGACCGCGGAGGAAACTGAGGATACCAGTGAGTCCGAAGAAGTCGATGAACTCTCGACTGATGCCGAAGAGCAGACAGAAGAAATTTCCGACGTCGAAGAGTCTGATTCTTTCGAAGACTTTGAGGATGAAGATTCAGAGGACGAAAACCTCGACGCTGCCTGAACCAGACTTTTAACGTACCGATGTGGTCTGACGCTTATTCGCTTTCCGGGTCACCGGTTCCTGTGCTTCCCAGTTCTCTCCCACCGTCCAACGGTAGTTTAGAATGCGGCGGCCATTCACCTGCTCTGCCCGGATCCAGAGTTCTTTCCCTTTGAGCCGATCTGCATTCGGCAGGTAATACAGCTTCCGGTCCTGTCCGTTTTTGAGTTCGGTAATGAAACGCTGCATCCGCTTCATACTGGGAATGAACAGACTGCAGCGAAACTGTAGTGTTTCAAGAGGCGAGGTGTTATTCACGATGATCTGTTCGATCTCCAGAACATTCCCCTCGAGTTTTCGATCCGTGACCTTGATCACAATATCCCCCAGCCCGACATGATAAGGGCGATGCACGCGAATTGAATATTTTCGCTCGGCAAAAATATCAAAGTCAATCGACACATCCTTCTTCCCCAGGCTCGCATTCGTGGGGAGTGTCATGAACGTCTCCAGGCGGAAATCTTCTCCGGTGCCGGCGTTGAACGTCCACTCTCGCGGTTCGACTTCCCAGCCTTTGGGGACATTCAACACTGCCTTGCCCTGCACACTCTGGCTAAACGTATTTTTCCCCAGAACCGCATCTGCATGCCCGCCATATTCACTCTTAGACTTCCCTTTCTCAAATTGAGCTGCCAGCCTCCAGTAAGCGACCTGTTGATTGCATTTACGTAGAATAATTGGAGAGCGGGTTACCAGCAGCTTATGGCGGCGGGTCGTCTCATCCCGCTCCAGCGAAATCCGTTTTCCCCAGACATCGGTGGCATAGGTGTTCTCCCCCAGATAGATTTCCTCTTCCGTAGGCTCCTCATTCCAGACGACGGCAATCGCTTCCTGGTCGCGTGCGAATACGAAATTCGAACTCTTATTGGGCATATTGAAACTGCCGATATACTTCGCTCCCTGTAATGCCAGTGACACTGTTCTCCAGGGGAGAAATAACAGCGTGGGAGAACCATTCTGATTGAGCAGACCATGCTGCTCATCAAACACAGACGAAGCAAATATTGCATCCGCGCCCATGTATTTCGCAGTCACCATTCGTTTGACCAGATCAATGGCCCGTTCCTCAGGTTCGTAACCGGTTTTCGGCAGAGGCGTAAGTGTGACCCAGTGAGGCCCCATACCAGATCCCAGCTTCACCTTCTGTAGCTCTACTGCCAGTTCCGCCGCATTGAGACGCTCCTCATTATTGATCGCAACAAAGCTGTGTGTCATATGATTCTCAGGCAGCGGCGTTTTCCAGTCCCAGTGAATACCGACATGCGTATCCCGACCGATCAGATCCAGTTGCGATTTGACATTCTTCAACGTCTCGGTCAGATTTTGCATTCCGATAAAGCTTTTGTCTTCATCTCCCCCCAACTGCCAGTAATTGACTAGCGAAGTGTATCGCGCGAACACCTCTTCGAGCGAAGGGGACCAGAAACTGGCGGGCATCGTAAAAATTCCGCTGACCCCCTGCCAGTCTTTGGCGAACTGCGAGCGTAAATCACGGGGAGGATGATTTAACAAACCAATGGGAGTAATACCTTGGTTGGAACACTGGTCGAGCATCTCCGCGATCCGACTGGAATGGTGAATGTCAGTCGACGCCATAACATTCCAGAGCGGAAATTTGATCCAGTTGATTCCTGCTTGCGCTGCGATATCAGGCAGCTCAGAAACAGGCAACTGGTCATGTTCTTCAGAAATCGACCAGCCGAACTCTCCCTGGGGACGGGGATTCACCAGATCAATCACGGCAAAGGACGTTTTCTTTTCCAAAATCGCTTTTTCATCCCGAACCAGTTTGGAACGGACTTCATAAAAGCCATACTCCATCGGTTTCAGACGCCAGACCTCGGTATGATTATTCCCATCGAGTAACCTGCTGTTAGGTGATCCCTTGACATCATTGGGATCGGTGACCAGATCCAACGCTGAACTCGCAATTTTCCGGTTTGAGCTGTCAATCAGCTCCAGGTCGAGGCGATATTTGTTTTTGGGGTTCAAACCACTGATCCGGCTGCTCACCCGAATCTCTGCATCGTGATCGACAAAATGGCGATGGTAGTTATTCAGGATATCCAGCTGTGGCAGACTGCCGACCCATAAATCATCGAACCAGATGTCACCGGAAATATCTTTCAGGTTATTATGAGCGACATGACAGCCAATCACGATAAACCGCACATTGGGATCGGGAGTCAGTGGTCCCAGCGTGACTTCCACCCAATCCTGGTGGGTCCCTGTCACAGGTCGGCTCACAAAATGTTGAACCCGTTGTCGCTTATGATCCAGAAATGAGATCGAGACCATGGCTGCATCGTACTTGAGTCGCTGAGTTTTTATATACCCGCGAAAGACGTACGCATGATCCCCATCGATCTTCTGTGGCGGTGAATAAATCGTGGCGTGGCCACCGTTCACACCGATATGCAGACTCTGAGATCCCGTGCGTCCCTGATTTCGGTCAATGCTGACTTGCACATACTGGGGATATCCCGGCCCTTTACGCCGCGACCAGTCGTCCGGCAGGTCATCGAAATCCCGGTCCTGGTCCGTCTCAAATGAGTATGACAGTATAGGTAGCGTATCTTCCACGAGATTACCCTCTACGGGTAAACCGTTCAGCAACGCAAGGTAGCAGGTGAGAAGCGATGACAGTATCATGGAAATTCCCGGGTGAATTCGAGGCTCTCTCTCATAATCGACCATTTTTTGAGGGATTCTCTATCGGGAACCCGGCTGGGAATCCTGTTTTTTCAATCCGGTTCCCTGAACGCCGGGAGATCATTCTCTTTTCACATCCGGTTAGATAAACTTTGCCAGTCGCACGAATTGCTGCATTTATCCGACTCAGTTAAAATACCCGTTTCGCGTTTTGTTTTAAGGTAAAACATGTCTCGTCTGAAACTCGCCGTTGCCACCCGCTGCTTCGGCATGCCGATCAGGAACGCTATCAAAACAGCGGCCCGTATCGGAGCCCGCGGGATTCAACTCGATATACAACAGGAAATCACCCCTTCCTCTTTCGGGGCTTCCGGAGACCGCCAGTTTCGAAAACTGCTGGAAGAGTTCAATCTCAGTCTCGCCTCCTTCAGGTTGCCTGCCCGAGGTGCCCTGGTCGACCCGGAATTTCTGGACCAGAGAATGTCACAAATCCGGGCCGCCCTGGAATTCGCCTGGCGGTTGCAGGCACCATCCCTGATTATTCATCCGGGCCTGATCCAGACAGATGAGGGGGGAAACTTCGATATTATCTGTGAAGTGCTCAACGATCTCGTACGCTTCTCGGATCACATTGGTACCGAACTCTGTATCGCCTGCGGAAAGAATTCTCCCACCGTCATACGTGACCTGGTCTCTCGGGTGAACGCCGGCTTCCTGGGTATCGAGCTGGATACAGCAGACATGGTCCTCAACAACCGCAATCCGGAAACAACGATCCGTGAACTGCATCCCTGGATTCGCGCTTATCGCCTGCGCGATGCCGTTCGCGAAATGGATACCGACGGCCAGGAAGTTCCTCTGGGCAGGGGCATGGTCATGTGGAACCAGTTCCTGCCTCTGGTCTGGGAAACCGCCTACCAGGGCTGGCTGGCCGTAGATCGCACACAGGGTGACCAGCGGATAGAAGACTGTCGGCGGGGAATCGATTACCTCACGTCCATCCTTCCCTGATCGCCATTGAATTTTAACCCGATAAAGCATTCGTATGTCTCTTCTGGAACCTGAAATTCTGTCGGTGACCGAAACCACTCGACAGATTAAAAATCTGATTGAAGCCAACTTCCCGTATACCTGGGTGATTGGTGAAATTTCCAACTGCACGGTGGCTCGCTCCGGGCACATCTATTTGACCCTCAAAGACGACAACGCACAGCTGCGTGCAGTCATCTGGAAACGAACTGCGTCCCGACTGAAATTTCAGATTGAGGACGGCATGGAAGTAGTAGCCGCTGGTCCGATTGAACTTTATCAGGCACGCGGCACTTACCAGCTCAACATCGAACAGTTACTCCCCCAGGGAGTCGGCGCGCTGGAACTCGCGTTTCGCCAGATGCAGGAAAAACTGGCTGCTGAGGGTCTTTTCAATCCGGAACACAAACAGCCCATCCCTCGCTTCCCCCGGAAGATTGCACTGGTAACCAGTCCCACCAGCGCCGCAGTTCGCGATATGCTGCAGGTTATCACCCGCCGCTGGCAGGCCGCTGACATTATCATCGTCCCGGTGGCGGTGCAGGGAGACGGGGCTGCCGAACAGATCGCTGCCGGCATTGAAGTCGCTGCTCAACTTCCAGGGGTCGACACCATTATTACCGGACGCGGAGGGGGCAGCCTGGAAGATCTCTGGGCCTTCAACGAAGAGGTGGTCGCCCGCGCCATCTTCGACTGTCCGATTCCCATCATCAGTGCCGTTGGTCATGAAATTGACATCAGCATCGCCGACCTGGTGGCTGACCGCCGCGCCCTGACTCCCAGTGAAGCCGCCGAGCTGGCTGTTCCCCTGCAAGCCGATGTCCTGGCAACGCTCTCTCACTGGAGAGGTCAACTCGCGACAAACCTGAAGCAGCGAGCCCGACAGATTCGCCTGCAACTGGATTCCCTCGCGGGACGTCCCGCGTTGACCCGCCCCATGGATCTGATTCACAATCGGGCTTCCCAGCTGGATGAACTGGACCGGCGTCTGAAACGCAGTACCCGGGAACTGGTCAACCGACTGCAGTCGGAGACCCGACATCTGGCATCATCACTGGATGCACTCAGTCCCCTGAAAGTTCTGAGCCGCGGATATAGTATCACACGTCGCGCAGCAGAATCGAAAGAGTCGGCACCGGAAATCGTCAAATCTGTCGATCAACTGCAACCGGGCGACACGATCACCACAAAAGTTTCTGACGGTAGCATCACCAGCCAGGTTCAGGAGTTACACCCAGATCCGGAAGAAGCCTCCTGAGCTTTCCTGAATCCTGGGGAATATCGTTAACCATCATTTGCATAAAGATCTGATAACATGGCCAAGAAAAAAAGCACGAAAGAACAAACAGAAGAACCTGTGTTCGAAGAATCGCTGACCGAGCTGCAGGAAATCGTGAGCACACTTGAGTCAGGGACTGCCGGCCTGGAAGAATCGATGGAACAGTTTGAACGCGGCGTAAAACTGCTCCGCTCCTGTTACCAGCGACTCGAAACTGCTGAGCAGAAAATTGAAATCCTGACCCGTGTTGACGAAGACGGCAATCCGGTGCTGGAAGATTTTGACTCCACTGCATCGGTCGACACCAAGGGCCCTGCAAAAAAAACAGGCAAACGAAAGAGCAGTTCCAGTAAAGACGAAGACGATCAGGATCGGACCCTGTTTTAACCGGATATACAAAGAAGCCACGCATGTCGCAACTTTTAAGACAACTGGTGATTGATGTCGGCAACAGTCGCATCAAGTTTGTGCTGCTCAAGACGGAGCTACCGCTAGGCGTTTCTCAACAGCTACCGTTGGTCGAACATGCGCTTTCAATTCTGGTTGAGGATCCTCTCCCCTGGGATCAGATCGCTGACTGGCTCGAACCCACGAATACTCAATGCCTGAGTTCGGTCGCGGGTTCCAATCCGCATGGAATCAAACGGGTCCTCAATGACTGGCCCGAATCCATGCTCCCCGATCCGCTGGAGGTTCTGAATACAGACGACTTCCCTCTGGAGATCAGTGTCGATGAACCCCGCAAAGTGGGCATCGACCGATTGTTCAACGCCGTCGCCGCTAACCGTTTAAAATCGACATCTCAGGCCGCGATCATCGTCGATACCGGAACCGCCACCACGGTCGATGTTGTGAGCACCGAAGGTTGCTTTGCCGGGGGAGCGATTTTACCGGGCTTTGAACTTTCTGCGAAATCATTACACGACTATACCGCCCTGCTCCCTCTGATTCCGGTCGAGGATCTACGTCAGATTGAACCCGTGGTACTCGGCAAGAACACGACCGACGCTATTCGCAGTGGTCTGTTCTGGGGGCAACTTGGTGCAGTCCGCGAACTCATCACTCAGCACACAAAACAAATACTTACTGAATCCACATCGGGGGAAACTCCACTGGTGCTACTCACCGGAGGCGGCTCAGCCCTGCTCGCTCCGCACCTGGATGAATCGGTTCACTTTGAACCTCTCCTGTCCCTGCAGGGGCTGGCACTGGTCGCACAACAGATTCGCGGGATTCAATAAACCAGTATGACCACGCATCCCCCAAATCAGTTACAACAACCCTGCCAGGCCGCTCTCCTTACCCCCCGCGGAAGAGGAGCTGTCGCTACCATTCGTGTTCAAGGCGGAACCGCTGCCCTGAATGCACTGATGAATTCCTGTTTTCACGCCGTCAATCGGAAACCACTGATCGAACAGGCTGTGAACCAGATTGTCTATGGATACTGGGGAACCTCAAATACCGAAGACCTGGTTCTCTGTCGTATTGATTTTGAAACCGTCGACATTCACTGTCATGGAGGCATGGCGGCGGTGAATCGAATCCTGAATGATTTAGAGGCCCAAGGCTGTGACGTTCTTACCTGGCAGGCATTGGCCAGTCAGAATGCAACCGGTCTGGAACTTGAACTTCAGGAAGCACTGGCGGCGGCCACCACGTTTCGGACAGCAGAAATTCTCCTGCGTCAATCGCAAGGCTTACTACGATCCGCTTTCGCCGCACTTCTGCCCGGGGAACAGAGCTCATTCGATTCAGAACATCTGCAATCTCAGATTCAGGATCTGCTGCGCTGGAAAGATTTGGGACAACACCTGACCCGCCCCTGGAATGTCGTACTCGCCGGTCGACCGAATGTCGGAAAATCCAGTCTGATTAATGCGATCCTGGGCTATGAACGGTCCATTGTTTTTAACGAAGCGGGAACGACCCGTGATGTGCTGACAGCGACAACGGCGCTATCCGGTTGGCCGTTTCAGTTTTCTGACACCGCAGGAATTCGGGCAGAAGCGGAACAGTTGGAGGCTGCTGGAATTCAGCGTGCCGAGCAGATCCTGAACGCCGCGGATGCCCGCGTCATTCTGATCGATATCAGCCAACCTGCTCATCCAGATGATCACCGACTGCTCACTCAATGGCCCGAGTCACTGATCGTGGCTCATAAAGCCGACCTCCCCGAATGCTGGGGCGCGCCACTTCCCCCACAGGCGATTCGGATTTCTTCAGTCACAAAAGCGGGGCTCGATGAGTTTCTGCAGAAACTGGTGGAACAACTGATTCCCGAAGTCCCCGACCAGGAGACGGCTCTTCCGGTCACATCACGCCAGATCGAACTTTTGGAACAGGCTGTAGCAGCGCTGGATGCTGAAGACCAGCAGGCTTACACACGCTTAATCAAACAGTTGCTGACAGAGGCTTAATCCCTGTCAGCAACTTGAGCTGTATTACTTACTGCTGTGCTTTTAAAGTCTGTTTCCACTGATGCAGGGCCATCATCAGATTTCCCTGCGTCCATAACAGGGGCGTAATATCATTGGGAACGTATTTTCCTTTTTCCAGAAAATACGACTCAGGACAACGATATGGGCCAAAGGGACACTCAGATGTCGTCAATTGATTCAAAGCGCGATCCAGATGAAAACGCTGCTTTTCGAGATCAGCGTCCTGTCTTGATTCCAGAAATCGCTGGCCATAAATCACCGACATGATGGAATCGAAAATGCACCACTGGGCTTCCTGCCCCGGTTTCAGATATTGATCCCGGCTGGCCTGATCATCACTGAAATCGCTCGTGCGGTCATCCTCGCTGAAGACTTCTTTGTAATCAGCACACCAGTAAGAGTCTCCCAGATAGCGTCGGATTCCGTAATCCCCCATCAGGTGCGTTCTGACATCTTCCAGAATCGTGTCTGCCAGTTCTCCTTTGACCAGCCCCAGGGGAAAGATCAGGAACAGCAGTGCCCCGTCATACTTGCGGGCCAGCAGAGGATCGGACTGAATGCATTCGGCCGGCAGAATCTCTTCAAGTGTCGTCTGACCCTGTGCAATGAGTGAGTCCAGCATTTCGGGTGTTACCTGAGTCTGCTGATGCTGCAGGTCATCCCAGTTATCGCTGCAATTCAGATATTCCTTCAGAGCGATCAGCCCGCTGACCACAGTACCAATACTGGAGGCTTCGATCTTACGTGCTTCTTCCCAGTGGCCGCTGTCTGCATCTTCCCAGAAACGGATGGCTTCAAAATAGCGCACGAACGCCGCCAGCAGTTCGAGAGATTGAGCGGACGCCGTCAGGTGTCCCTGTTCCAGCATCAGGCAGTACAACCAGACAAAGTATCCCAGTGCATCATTTTGAGCATGAGCCCATTTTTCATCGATTTCACCCAGCGTGTTGCCATCAAAACGGATATGAGGCCGCTGCATCACTTCTTTAGGATTTGCTTCCCCCGAAATGATTTTATCGAAACGATCTCGATGCTTGAGAAAATACTCTGTCAGCGTGGCGACTGCTTTGCTTGCAGGTTCCGTTTTTCCCACGGCATTCAATGCGTGAGCGACATGGATATTATCCCGGACCCAGATGCTCTGATATCCCGTCGATTCATGGGCGATGGCTGCGGGAAACAAACCGTTCTCCAGAGCAGGGAACGAGAACGTCTGCTGAGACTCAAGAAATGAAAATAACTGATCCGTCTCTTCAATGGTCTGTAATGATTCTTTCAGGGCAAGAAAACTGTTGTCATCCATGATGATTCACCTGACTTCTAAAAACGAGTTGAGCGGACTGTTCCTCTGAATCCGTTCACCTGGGATTATAACGGCGCCGCGCTGCGCGCCTCGAATTGTGAAACAATCGCCGCCAAATTGCAACGGCAGGACTCCAGGGAAACCCCTGATTCTCTGTTTCCCAAAAACAACATGGTTGATTTCTGGCAACATTGCCTTGAAGCCGTATTCAAGCAAGCATTTCTAATGACTGGAATTCCTGCCGCCAGAATCATTCTAACCGATAAGATCCTGCGCTCAGTCACCTGAAGTAATGAACCGGGGTTTGCATCTGAGGCTTCTGCCTCAGGGGTACAATATTTGCAATTCTCATGAAATAACTGCAGTTTTTTTCTTCATCAACTTCGATCGAGTGGTAGAACTCCATGACCAGTGTCTTTCGATCTCGTCCAATCAGTATCTGTCTTTTGCTGCTCCTCTTTTCCGGGCTGGCTGTCGCACGCTGTAACCGGCAATATTTTTTCAGCCCGGACAGTGCCCGTTACGTGATCATGGCCCGTTCCCTCGTTAATGGCGACGGTTACCGGGAGATTGATACTCCGGGAGCCCCTCTCTATGCGCACCGCCCCCCGGGTATGTCGGTCCTGCTCATGCCTGCGGCCTGGATCGCGCCTTACGATGCCATTGCCGCCAAAGCCACCGTTCTGCTCACCGCTCTGCTCCTGCTGGCTTTATTGTACTATTACATCGTGTGCCTCAGTCAGTCGGAAGAACCAGAAGACCTGACTGATCAGCAACTTAATTACGGCGCCCTGCTGATCACATTTCTGTTTGCCGTCAATCCATTCACGCTCTTCTACTCGACGCTCATCATGAGTGAAATCCCCTTCACAGCCTGCACTCTGGGGATTCTCTATCTGATTGCCGTCAGACCAGAACAGCCGCGCAAACGGGATCTGTTTCTAATCACTGCATTACTGGTCTTCCTCCCCTTTCTCCGCACGATCGGGATCGCCATGGTACTGGCTGTCGCCTGCTGGGCAGTGGTCCGAAAATCGCGTTGGCCCTGGCTGGTGGGAGTGGCCTGCTCAATAGCTGCCTCCGGGCTGTGGATGCTGCGCAATGCGGCACTGGGGAAAAGTGGTTACGCCAGTATCGCCGTCAACGAAATCAGATCGCAGGGAGTCATCGGCACAGCGTTTCGCATGTGGGAACGCATGAGTGCTCACTTTGAGAATTTTGGACAACAACTGTTTCCCAATATGCCTGGCATGCGACCAATCTACAGTGGCATGGTTCTTGATGAAATCATCACCTTGCCGGGACCAAGCTGGCTGTACAATCTGATGACGGCAGGAGTCATCTCTCTCGCCTGCTATGGGATGCTCTATCGCCGAAATCGTGGCGGAACTGTTGCCCTGGGTTATCTGGTGTTCAGCGTGGGCATCCTCTCCCTCTGGCCCTGGATGCAGGAACGCTTTATGCTGCCTCTGGTACCTGTCGTTCTTGCATTTGTTCCTTCAGGCTGGGCTGCCCTGAAACGGCACATTCAGGTTGCCCGTCCTGTCACCGGTAAAATATTTGCAGGTGGGTCTGCTTTTGTTTTATTTCTCTTTGTCGGTTGTCTCTGCTGGACTGATACGCAACTGGTCCACGCCAATCTGAAGATGGTCTGGCAACCAGATCGGTTATATGACGAAGAACTGCCCTCCAACGGATTCAGTAACTGGACGAAAGCGGGAGCCTGGCTCAAGCAGAACTCGGAACCCCCAGACCGGATCATCACTCGTCAGGCAGCCATTGCTACAACGGCTCATCGTTTTGAAATGCTGGCTTTTTTTGAACTCGTCAGTCCTGCCAAGCTGCATGAAAGTATTCAGAAGTTCTCTGCACGCTATCTGACATCGTACGACAAAGAGATCGTTTCCGCCTTCCCGTGGTACCTGCTCGACCAGGATCTGGTCTACTGTTTCAACCCTGTCTACGACGAGCAAGGTGTCTTGATTCTCAAAGTCGAGCCCAATCGGAGTGGTACCATTCGCCAGAAATACTGGCGAGCCGGTGAATCTCTGGAGATCGCTCGACAAGCCTATGAACAGTTCCCTCACCGCTCGACCTTTCAGACAGCTCTGGCACAAGAGATGTTCAAAAATGAAGACTATGAAGAATTGATCGGATTCATCAAACAGCTTCAAGTGCAGCAGGTTAAAGATGTGAAACTCACCTCTCTGCTGGGCTGGTGCTATTTTAAGACAGAACAATATCCGAAGGCGATTCAGGAATTCCAGTTTGCCCTGGGCATGCCCGGTCAGAAAATGATGCGTGGTGACCTGATCCGGGGAATTGAGCTGTCACATAAATATATCGCTAATCAGCAAGACCTCTCACCGGAAGAAGCAAATCGTAAAGCAGCGAAGAAATCGCTGCAACTCGCGCGAACCTGGTGGGAATACTCGCAGATCGATAAAGCGGAAACGGAGTTGAACAAGGCCTTGCAGCGGGAATCTCTTGATTCAGAAACCCAGTCAAAAATGCAGACCCTGCTGGCGAAAGTCTACCTGGCTCAGGGACGGGAGACTGAAGCAACCGAGCAGTTAGAGCTCGCTCTGAAAACAGCCCCAACAACGGAGAAAAATGAAGCACAAACGCTGCTGGGAATGATTCAGCGCGAGGCCCGCGTCGAAAAATTCTTAAATAATCCGAGAAAATATTCTGTTGATAAAACGGGACACAATGACATTCCGCTTAAGGAAGAGATCCTGCAACTCGCTCAGGAATATGAAGACTTTGGCGTACCCGGAAAATCACTGGCCTTAATGGAACGCGTGAATACTGTGTTTCCCAAGCAGTTAGAAATTCTCACGTTACTTCTTAAGTATCAGTTGCTCTTTACCCTCACAGCGGAGGCGGAAGAGACCTATGCTCAGCTCAATGTCCTCGCCCCCCAAGAGCACGGACTGTTAGAAGCAGCAAAAAAAATCGAAGCACTGAAGCTGGTTCCCCGTTTCTGAAAAGCAACCATCAACCGCCCTGCATGTGTCCACCGGGTTTCATTCCGGCATGCGCCGCTGCAGAGGGTAGACTATTCATATCTCAATTCGTTGCGGGCCAGGAACGGGGGAACCTCTTATGGAACTCTGGATTGATGGCTGGCTGGATTATCTACTTGACGCCTGGCGGACTGCAACCACCGCCGAGTACCTGAAACTGATGGTCGGCGTTATTCTCATCGGAGGCTTTTTCAGCATTCGCAGCAGCAAAGTGAGATGACTAACTCTCCTGAGTGACTTCTACACGCCACTGCTCGCCGGCATACGCGACGACATCTCCCGGTGCAAGCTGTTTACGACGCCGTGTTTCTACAACGCCGTTCACAGTCACTTCACCTGCCTGGATGACAACCTTGGCATGTCCACCGGTGCCGACAGCGCCTTGCTGTTTCAGAAACTGATCCAGTCGGATCGGGGGACGTTCCTCATGTGACATTACTTATCTCCCGTCTTGACTGCACGCTTTTTCTTCTTTTTGGGCTGCCAGCGCTGCTGTAGTTCCTTAAGCTCCTCGGCTGTCGGTGCCTTGAAAGTCGGATCCTGTGGATGGGTGGAAGAAAGTGCGTCGGTATCTCCCACCTCCTTCTGCCAGGTTTTCAAAGCCGTCAGTAAATGGTCTGCCTGCTGCTGGTAATCGGGATTACCGAACAGGTTGCGGGTCTCTGCCGGATCGTCCTGCAAATCGAAGAGCTGTGTTTTGTTAATCTGCGGATAAGTAATCAGCTTCCAGCGACCATCGCGGGCCGAGCGCTGCACGTCTTTGTAAGCGGTGCATAACGTTTCTCGAGTCTGCTTCTGCTCACCTGTGATCACAGGCCACATACTTTGGGAATCCAGTCCCTGTGGTACCTGTGTCCCGACCATTTCACAGACCGTCGGGAAAATGTCATATAAGTAGACCAGCGCGTCGCTCTGTCCCTGCGGGATGCCGGGGCCACTGAAAATCAGGGGAGATTTCATACTGTGTTCGTACAGACTCTGTTTCCCCATCAGGCCATGACTGCCTACCGCCAGACCATGATCGGACGAGAAGATAATGATGGTGTTGTCATACGCTCCGCTCTCTTTGAGTGCAGTCAACAGTCGGCCGATGTGTCCATCCAGTCCGGTAATGTCTGCGTAGTAATCGTGGAGGTGTTTTCGGATTTCTGATTTAGTGCGGGGAAAGCCAGCCAGCAGTTCATCCCGGACCACTTGCTCTCCATTATTGAAGGGATGCAGGGGGAGATAGTTTGCCGGCAGAGGCATAGATTCGCGCTGATAGAGGTCCATGTACTCCTGGTCTGCCACTCGCGGATCATGCGGACAGGCGAATGCCAGGTACATGAAGAACGGCTGATCTTCTTTCCGTGTCTTCAGAAACTGGATCGCACCGTTCACGATCTCCTGACCTGGCTGTCCCAGCAGACGGGCCTGTTGATCATTCACATATTTGGTCGTATCGAATTTTTTGTGAATCAATGCCGCAGTATTGCCCTGTTTACCGTGATGGTAGGTGTAATACCCGGCTCCTTTCATGGAATCAGGGAAATTCGGTTTGTCAGCCGAGGCGTAACGGCCGGTCCAGCGAAAGTAAGTACGGCCACTGAGCAGCATATTCCGACTGCAGACACAAACTGCCCCTGAGTTGCTTCCCAGACAGTAGGCGTTGTTGAAGACAAACCCGCTGCGCACCAGCTGGTCGAGATGGGGAGTCTTGATCAGAGGGTTACCTAGTGCATGTATCGTGTCCGCCCGTTGATCGTCTGTAAACAGGAACAGAATGTTGGGTTTTTCTTTCGTGGCTGCATTAAGACTGCTGCCGAACAGAGGTGAAAAACAGGCCATCAACAGCAAAGCGAAAGAAACTCGACAGCGAAAACTCATGATTGCCTCCAAGATTGAGCGCCGATCTGGTATTCTGGCGGGAGCATGAAACACTGAAAATCAGTAATTCGAACGTCAATATATAGCAAGGACTAACCAAATGCCAGAAGCAGCCCCCGCGGCCACATATGATCCCGTTAAAATGATCAAACCCCGTCGAAAACTGACCGGGATTTCCGCTGTCCTGCTCCCCTATCTGGAGTCGGGTGAAATTGACCGTGAGTCGCTGAGCGCTCATGTCGCCCGTACGGCTGATCTGGGAATCACCCCCGCCGTGAATATGGACACCGGATATGTGAATCTCATCGATGAACCAACCTTCATCGAAGTTCTGAAAATCACCCGTGAGACACTCAACGGGGGCGCTTTCGTCGCGGGTGCATTTGTCGGCGATCAGACCGGGGCGGCCTTCGATGCTGATGGCTACCAGCACAAGATTGACCTGATCCAGGAGCAGGGCGGCACGCCGGTCATTTTCCAGTCCTTTGGTCTGGTGGAACAGACTCCGGAACAGATTATCGAATCTTACCGAACAATTGCCGCCAACACAGACCGCTTCATCGGGTTTGAACTGACCCGTGACCTGGCTCCCTTCGGTTCGGTCTACGATCTCGATACGTATGCCGCCCTGATGGAGATCCCGCAGTGTATCGGTGCCAAACACTCATCCTTCCATCGCGAACCGGAGTGGGAGCGGCTGCAGCTCCGCGATCAGAAACGTCCCGATTTCAAAGTATTCACGGGAAATGATTTTGGGATCGATATGGTCCAGTACGGCAGCGATTACCTGCTCGGGCTGAGCACCTTCGCCCCCGACCTGTTCGCGAAACGGGATGCATACTGGGAAGCAGGCGATCCGGCGTTTTATGAATTGAACGACCAACTGCAGTACCTGGGTTATTTCACCTTCCGTAGCCCTTCACCGGCCTACAAACATTCGGCGGCCCAGTTTCTGCACCTGCGGGGTTGGGTGAAGACGAATCAGACACATCCGAACAGTCCGACGCGTCCCGACAGCGATATTGAGATTCTGCGCGAACTGGGACAGCGACTCAATGTCATCGACTAAGCAAAAACTCCCCATGACCAGGTTTGATCATGGGGAGTTTATTGTTGTATTCAGTCTGTCTTATCGAATCACGAATCAGCCAGGGGCTCTTTCTTTTCGGTGATGACGGGCAGTTCCTGAGATTTTTCGGCATTGATCTGGATGTAATCCTGCCACTGCTCAGGAATGTTGTCCTCGTGAAAAATCGCTTCTACCGGACATTCTGGCACGCAAGCTTCACAGTCGATGCACTCATCAGGATTGATGTAGACCATGGATTCCCCTTCGTAGAAACATTCTACGGGGCAAACCACAACACAGTCTGTGTATTTGCAGTTGAAGCAAGCCTCTGTAACCACGTGTGCCATGAGTTTTCCTTTCTGGACGTTGCACTTCTAAATGTGATTAATCTACTCGAAGCGTTTAATGGTATTATAGACTTCGAAAATCAAAAAACTACCAGTCGCGCTCGATCAGACCTCGCTGTGGATGAGTCTGAATGGCAGTCATTTGTGATAAAACTCAAGTTGATCAACCCGCCTCCGAAAGAAACGGACAGTTCATCCTAGAACGCTGAAAATCAGGTGTCAAGACTACATATTCCCGGCCCGGCTCAGCCCCTGTTTCTTCTATCGGCAATCTTCCTGATAATCATGCGTTGTTTGCCAAAGGTAGGGCGACAAAGAAGACCTGATGATCTGCTTAGCACTCTTTCTTCAGAGACCAGCCTGAGTCCTGTGTTTTTTCGGATTGACACATATTGACAGAATCTGGTTCTCGACATAATCTACGCACGAAATTTCGATTCGCCCTTGAGTAATCCAAGATGGAGACCGCTCAGTTTGATCGAAATCTCTGCGACTTACTCGAAATTAAGCCGCATCAAATCTCTCAAAACATCCAAACTTACCTGTTTTTGAGCACGGAACTCCCCGGTTTTCCATAGCGAATGGAGTCGCTGAATGACAAACAACACCCCCACACCTGTCCCCTTTATCAATCTCGTCGACCAGTATCAGAGAATCAAGACTGAGGTTCAGGATGCCGTCCTGAATGTGTTTGAAAATCAGTCTTTCGTTCTCGGCGATGAAGTCGCTGAATTTGAGTGTGATATTGCCGAATATTGCGACTCCCGGAATGCCATCGGAGTTGCTTCAGGCACCGATGCCCTCCTGCTGGCCCTGATGGCCCTGGAAATTGGCCCCGGCGATGAAGTCATTACCAGCCCGTTTACCTTCTTTGCAACAGGCAGCTCGATTGCCCGCGTGGGTGCGACTCCGGTATTTGCCGATATCGACCCCGTAAGCTTCAATCTCTGCCCTGAGTCCATCGAAGAAAAGATTACCGAACGCACCAAAGCCATTATGCCTGTCCATATTTTTGGACAATGTGCCGACATGGAACCCATCTGGCGTAATGCCGTCCGGAATGGGATTCCCGTCATCGAAGACGCAGCCCAGGCAATTGGAGCCGAATACCGGGGCCGGCGTGCTGGTGTCCTGGGAACCGTAGGCTGTTTCAGCTTCTTCCCAACCAAAAATCTCGGGGGAGCCGGAGATGGTGGACTGGTTACCACTGATGACCCGGATCTCGCTACCCGAATTCGTCGCCTGCGGGTTCACGGAGACCTGGGCGGTTATCAGCATGCTGAAGTCGGCATCAATAGTCGTCTGGATGCCCTGCAGGCAGCAGTTCTGCGGGTCAAACTGAAACACCTGGATCAGTGGACCAGCGAACGACAGGAAAATGCTCGTCGGTACAATTCCCTGCTGCGTCACTACCAGCTGCTGGATTGCATCGAACCTCCTGCCGTGCTGCCGGACCGCCGTCACGTTTACAATCAGTACAGTCTCCGTGTCAAAGGCGGACAGCGGGACAAGGTGCTGAACGACTTACGTGAAAAGCAGATTGGCTGTGCGATTTACTATCCACGTCCCCTGCATCTGCAACAGTGCTTCCAGTATCTGGGATACCAGGAAGGGGACCTGCCCGTCACTGAACTAATCACCAGTGAATGCCTGGCTCTGCCTATTTTCTCTGAATTAACAGCGACTCAACAGGAAACTGTGATTCGCGGAATTGCGGAAAGCCTGGGTCGGCTGTCTTCTCCTCACTTCCCGACCCTCTATTCAGAGACATCACAGGTCAGAAAGGTTGCCTGATCAGCAACCCGAACAATCTGAAATTTCAAAATCCCCTGATTGCACCGGCAGTCAGGGGATTTTTTTGCACGGTAGAGGCTCCTGAAACAGCCACGCACCAAAGTCATCCCAGTTTACTCAACCGGACCTGACGGCATTTTGCAGGGGCGAAAAACCTACAAAAAATCAGGACGCGCCCACACGACTGACTTTCGTAGGGTAAGCTTAGAGTGATGAAATTAATTTCCTGCATCGATGTGCAAAGCATCCAAAAACCAATCCCGATTCCTGCCAAAATAATGACGTTGATCGGCAGTTAAGGAGAGCCCATGCCGACTCTTTTTCAAAAACCGACAATTCTGATCATACTGGCTTTTGTGTTCTGCGTTTCCGTTTCGGACTCCTCACACGCAGCAGAAACATCCGGGGAACCTGATTCCACGGCCAGCAAAACCGCTATTGCGCTCAACTACTGTCGCGCCGCGTTCTACCGCATCAGGAAAACCGGTTCCAAAGAGGTAATGTATGAGGAGCGGGAAAAGATCCTCAATAACCTGAACCTCAACGGCATCGGTGATGAGAAAGTCATCAAACTCTACTCATCAGTGCTCGATGAAATCGCACAGGTTGAGATCGCGGACCAGGAACGCGAATACTTCAAGAACAAACATAATTACCAGGCTCGCCAGAAAGTGGCCATCAACGCGCTGGCACTCACGACCGATGTACTCACATTGCAGTTTGGCAGTGCCGTCCGCACGGGTGCCAACAGCTGGTGGGACTATCGGAATGTCCAGGCGCAGAAAGACCTTGATCTCTGGAAAGTCGATAAGCAGCGCATGGAGACGGTGATCTCCAAATCGACCCTCTTCCTGGACACCTTCTGGAAACTGGCCCAGGAGAAAAAGATTCCGGATCAATGGCTGATCCGGGATGTGGATCTCGATGCGCTGGATGAAGCCATGCAGGAGCAGAACCCGCGCGTGCGTTTGCGGATTCTAAAGCGCATGGAACGCTTCATGAGCCACTACCCTCCGTACTGGTATTACGTTGCCCGTACACAGCAGGCTCAGGGGCAACTGTTCGCCGCCTCGCAGACCTATACCGAACTGGCGAGTATCGGAGAAGGCTATTTCCGGCGAGATGACATGCTGGCTTCGGGCACGGCCAACCTGGCCAGTATTCGCGACTACCTGGGACAACCGGGTGCCGCACAGATGGCGATGAAATCACAAACCTATTCCAGCGAAGTCTGGGAAGCCAACCTGCTCTGTTCGCAGATCCTGCAGAAGCATCAGCAGGCGGATGAAGCGGAAGAAGCCATCCTGCGGAATCTGGACGTCGATCTGGAAACCCGGCAAAGCTCGGTCGCCCTGCTTTCGCTTTATTACAAGACAAATAACAAGCAGAAAATGATGGCCCAGCTGAATCAGCCCAAGGTCGTGAAATCGGTTCCGGTCCCTACGTTGATTCAATGTGCCATGTTCCTGGGAGCAGACAAAATGCCTCCGGTTGCCACTGCGCAGATTGAATCCTCACTCTACGTCTACCCGCAGCTCCATTTTGGTGCAGACGATATCGTCATTGCTTCCACTGGTAACTGGCATCTGCACATGTCTCAGGCGGAGCTGGTGATGGCAAACAAAACCTATTCCCGCCCCCGGCTTGCCACCGGACAAAATGAAGTTCATGCCCGTTTTGAACGGGTCGCCGAATTTGGAAATCCGTTTGCGAACTCAGGCCTGGCCAGTGCGCAACCTAAACTGCGATTGAAATATCCGGACGGGTCCAGTCTGGAACTGATGCTGGCTTCAAACCCACAGGATCGCAAACAGATTGACGTCGGTAATGCTCTGAACACACTCAAAGCACCTCCCGGCCAGCACTACCGGATTGTTGGTGCAGAAATTCAGGGTCAGCGGATCGCCTTCAATGACAAAGCCATCGTTGACGACGGGCGACGCATTGTGAGACAGAAACCACAACCAGTCATGGATGCACCACGGCTGTCGCAGGACGAGCCTCGTCCGCAGCAGCCCGCCGCTGAGCAGACTCTCCAGGCCGAAACGAAGTCGAAACTTCCGACCCTGGATGTACCTGAGTTGGGCATCCCCCAGTCTCCTCCGCCAATCCCGGCCCTCTCCTTTGATCCGGGCACATTCGAGGAGGAGCAGGATATCCAGAAAGGGAAAAAAGGGACGGTAGTCAGCTTTCCAGCCCCTCCTGAAGAGACGAATGTACCGTAAATCCGGCAGAAACGGGTTCAGACCGGACTAGAATTAGAAATCTGGTCCGATAAATAGTAGTCATCTGCCCCGGTCCCCGATATGATGACAGCAACGTATCCCGGCCCTGCTTTTCCGGTGCCGGTGCAAAATCGCGACTTTTATTATTTGCGAAACCGATTCGCCGCGTCCAGACCGACCGCGAACGCACGCTTGAGCCAGAAACCATGCTTTCTTCCGAAAATGTTCCGTCCACCGCTTCTCCTGTCGAAGCAGGTCGACTCCCCCTGATTACCGATCTCACCCGGGAACAACTTGCCCAGTGGTGCATCGATCACGGTTCGTCTTCTTATCGCGCAGACCAGATTCGTCGCTGGATTTTTACCAAACGCGTCAACGATTTTGACGCCATGCACGACATCTCTAAAAAGTTTCGCGATCTGCTGAAAGAGAACTTCCGGCTGTTTTCGACTACGATCGTCAAACAGCAGACCGCAAAGGACCGCACGGAAAAGCTACTTCTGGAACTGGAAGACGGACACCACGTCGAATGCGTGCTGATGCGGGAGCCCAAGCGGAATACCGTCTGTATCAGTACCCAGGTCGGCTGTGCGATGGGTTGCGTCTTCTGCGCCAGCGGACTGCTGGGACTGACCCGGAATCTGTCGATGGGCGAGATTCTGGAACAGATTCTCCGTCTGGACCGCGTGATCGATGAAGACGAACGCATCTCCAACATTGTGGTCATGGGAATCGGCGAGCCGCTGGCCAATCTCTCGGCACTGATTCCTGCCCTGGATACATTAAATCACAAAGGTGGCATGGGGATTGGTGCCCGTAAGATTACGGTCTCTACAGTCGGTCTTCCTGCAAAAATCCGGGAACTGGCGGACGTCAACAAATCATACATCCTCGCCGTTTCTCTGCACGCCCCCAACGATGTCCTCCGCGATCAGATCGTTCCCACGAATAATAAAATCGGGATCCAGAAAATCCTGGATGCCACCGATTACTACTACGTCACCACCGGCAGACGAGTGACCTTTGAGTACATCCTGCTGTCCGGCGTCAATGACAGTCCGGCTCACGCCCGCGAGCTGGCAGGCCTGCTCAAACACCGCAATGCCCACGTGAACCTGATTCCAGCCAACGGTGTAGAAGAGACCGGCTACCAGAGCCCCACCACAGCCGATGTCGATCGTTTCTTTATGACGCTGGCGAAAGGGGGCGTGAATGTCACTGTCCGCAAGCGTAAAGGGGACGACATCGATGCCGCCTGTGGCCAGTTGCGTCTGAACCGGGAAAAAGAAAAGGAAATGGTTCAGGTTCAATAGAATCCAGGAAACTGAATCAGTGG
The DNA here is from genome assembly GCF_008329715.1 of Gimesia chilikensis. Lineage (GTDB taxonomy): Bacteria > Planctomycetota > Planctomycetia > Planctomycetales > Planctomycetaceae > Gimesia > Gimesia chilikensis. Next base: position 179,299 of record NZ_VTSR01000008.1, read on the forward strand.
CTTAATCCAGATTGAAATCTTCGGGATGGAAATTAACCAGCACGTCGTCCCGGAACATCAGGTAGACGCTGCGACCGGTCTTATCCGGCCCCCATTTGTACGCGTCATCTGTCGTACGGAATGAACCACCGGTGGCTTTCAACCATTTGGAGGATTCCTGGAATTCCCCTTCTTCACCGAGTTCTTTCTCAACGCTGGCGCGTGACATGCCTGATTGCAGCCGGTGTTTCAAAATCCAGTTCAACGCATCAGGATCACGATCGGTGAGGAATAACATCCGCTGATGCTCTGCTTGACTGACTCGCTTCTCTGCTCGATGTGTGCCACTCGCCATACCGCTGTCCCAGTCGGGCATGGTTTCACATCCCGTATTCAGCAGCAGCGTGACGACAATACATGTCATCCACGGTGCCATGGATCGTAGATTGGCCATGATCATTTCCGTCTGATAAAAGGTCTTGAAGGTTGGGAGAGTGCGTCACTGGCGCGAAACAGAGTCAGTACCGAGGATTGGAGAGAAGTGAATTCGGAGACGAGACTGTCCCATGAAATGTGGGTCGTTTTTTAGCAGAATATCCGAATCCTGCCAAGATCAGATTTCACCAGCAACATGCCTCATTAAACGCTTAACTGACAGTAGCTTAAGGCCATATTCCCCCTGCAAAACCAAAATCGGTTCTTTCGCTGGCTTGTCAGATTCCTGCCGCACGTCTATTCTGAAATTGAAGGACGCGTTTGTTCCCCAGAGTTACTCCGTTCCGGAAGGTTTCGATCAAGATGAAAATGTTTTGCGCTGGCCAGTGGCAGGATACCAAACAGTCAATCAATGTGACGAACCCCTTTGATCAGTCGGTCATTGATACAGTTCCCCAGGGAAGCGGCGAGGACATCCAGAACGCCGTAAGTGTGCTGGAGCGGGGGGCACAGATCATGAAATCCATGACGGCCTATGATCGCAGCGTGATCCTGCAGAAAGCAGCGGAACTGATGCTGGAACGTCAGGACGATCTGGCCCGCACCATCAGCCTGGAAGTCGGAAAGATCCTGGGTGAAGGTCAAGTCGAAGCCAGCCGCAGTGCTGAAGTGATTCGGCTTTCTGGAGAAGAAGCCCGACGTATGACCGGTGAAATGATTCCACTGGAAGGAAACGCGGGCGGAAAAAACAAACTCGGCTTCACCCTGCGGGTTCCCTGTGGCATCGTGGCTGCGATTACTCCGTTCAACTTCCCACTGAACCTGGTCTGCCACAAAGTCGGCCCTGCCATTGCTGCGGGGAATGCGATCCTGATCAAACCCGCCAGCGACACGCCACTCTCTGCACTGAAGCTGACGGAGATCCTGCTCGAAGCCGGCCTGCCTCCCGAAGCCATCGCCTGCGTCACCGGTCCCGGGGGAGAAATCGGCCGCGCCATCTGCACCGACACCCGCATTCGCAAAATCAGCTTCACAGGTTCTTACGAGGTCGGAACCAAAATCTGTGAAATGGCCGGCATGAAACGTGTGACAATGGAACTGGGCAGCAATAGTCCCGTGGTCATTATGGACGATGCCGATCTGGAAAAAGCTGCCACCGCAATTACGATGGCCGGCTATGCCAATGCTGGTCAAGTCTGTATCTCGGCACAGCGGATTCTGACTTCCTCCAAAGTCAAAACCGATTTCGTCGATCTACTGAAATCCAAAGTCGATGTGCTGCAGACCGGTAATCAACTGGAAGAAGGCACCAAAATCGGCCCCATGGTCCGGGAATCGGATGCCAGCCGGGTTGAGCAGTGGGTTAACGAAGCCGTCAGCCAGGGAGCACGCCTGATTACCGGGGGCCAGCGACAGGGAGCCATTTATGCCCCCACCATTCTGGACGACACTACGCCGGAAATGCAGGTCGTCAAAGACGAAATCTTTGGCCCCGCGGTCGCTCTGTCATACTTCGATGACATCGATGAAGCCGTCCGGTTGGCCAATGACACCACCTACGGACTGTCAGCCGGCATCTTTACACAGGATATCGATCGGGCCATGAAGTTCGCCCGCCATGTAGAAAGCGGCAACATTCACATCAACTGGTCCAGCCAGTGGCGGGCCGATGCGATGCCTTACGGTGGTCTGAAACACAGCGGCACCGGTAAAGAAGGCCCCAAGTACGCCATTCATGAAATGAGTGAAGAAAAGATGGTGGTAATGCATCTCACGGACTGACCCCCCGCGAGTCGTTTCCCGATTCGGATTACTTCACCACGTACTGTTCCAGGGTTTTGCCTTCACGGTATTTTCCGGACTGCTTGGCCTGAAACATTTCGTTCGTCTTGACGTCAATCGCGGTGAGATAGTTGCCGCGATAGGCGGCTGTATCGAGACAGACCCAGCCATCAAAGACCAGCGGCTTACCTGATTTTTGCGCGGTATGTCCACAGATAATCCTTCGTCCGGAGGGGTCGGGCTCTTCGGTCCCTTTGAGTCGATCCCAGCGGAGTTCCTGTGGAGTCAGATCTTCCAGCGGCACTCCCGGCACAGCTGTGGCATGCACGAAAATGTCGGTGTCCGTTTCGTAGTAATCGAGGGCGGTAGCCATGAAAATCCGGTGCTCTTCCGGGATGAGGTCATAGCGTCCCCCGTAGGAATCCAGGGCTTCCTTTCCACCATGCTGCAACCAGGTGGACTCCCAGCGTCCTCCATTGAGTCCGTCCAGCATCATCTCTTCGTGATTCCCCTTGAGCATCACGAGCTTACAAGTGGACTTCAGATCCAGCAGCATTTCGATGACATGCTTGGTACCTGGACCACGGTCAACAGCATCCCCCAGACAGACGACGGTATCTTCGCGTTTGAGCTCCAGATGGTACAGAATCGTCCCCAGCGCAACATCACAACCGTGAATGTCACCGATCGCAATCGTACGTCCTTGCTGAGTCGTTTGATCCATCACGCGACTATCCTGTTTGAAGTCAACCTGAAAACAGCCTGGGGGACCGGCTTCCGGAGTCAGCTGCGACAGTCAGAGCTGCGCAACTGAACCACGGATAATTACCGGTTGGTGTGATCAGGATTTATCGGATTGACTGGGGGGCATAATCCGGGTCGGTTTCGAACTCGGTTCCCCCTTCAACAACTGCTGGCGGGCTTGTGTCTGTTGTGCCAGCCCGTGAATACGAATGAAGCCCAGGGCAGTCTCGTGCGGGAACTGGTCGCCTTCTTCGTAGGTCGCCAGTTCGGGACTGTAAAGGCTGTGTTCGCTCTTCAGACCGGTTACGGTGTGATTTCCTTTATACAGCGAGACGCGCACTGTTCCGGAAACAAACCGCTGGTTCTTTTCCACAAACCCCATCAGGTCCTGATGGAAAGAGCTGTACCAGAGACCATCGTAAATAATATCGCTGCAAGTCTGGCTGACGAACGTTTTGAATCGCAGTGACTGCCGACTGAGTGTCAGGTATTCCAGTTCACGGTGTGCGTTGTGCAAAATCACGGCAGCGGGTGCTTCGTAAATTTCACGACTCTTGATACCGACGAGACGGTTCTCAACGTGGTCGATCCGGCCAATGCCGTGCTCACCGCCGATTGTATTCAGGTGTGCGATCAGGTCAGCACCGTCCATCTCCTTACCATCGATGGCGATGGGACGTCCCTGCTCGAATTCGATTTCCAGCTCAACGGGTTGATCGGGAGCATCCTGCGGAGCCACGGTCCACTTGTAAGCTTCTTTTGGGGGAGCTACCCAGGGATCTTCCAGCACGCCCGCTTCCACAGAACGGCCCCAGAGGTTCTGGTCGATACTGAAGATGCTTTCCTTCGTGGCTTCAACTTCGATTCCATGTTCTTTGGCGTACTGCAGCTCTTCAGTACGTGTCCATTTCCACTCACGAACGGGGGCAATGATTTTCAGCTGCGGTGCCAGGGTCTGGAAGGAGACATCGAAGCGAACCTGGTCATTACCTTTACCGGTACAACCATGTGCGACAGCGGTTGCCCCGTGTTCTTTCGCGACTTCCACCATCCGGTGTGCAATCAGCGGACGGCCCAGAGCAGTCGCCAGGGGGTACTTACCTTCGTACATGGTGCCTGCCATCAGAGAAGGCCAGACGAAAAAGTCGACGAACATGTTTCGCACATCTTCGATCACGGCTTCTACGGCACCGGTTTTGATCGCTTTTTCCTTGATTCCATCCACGTCGCGACCCTGGCCAAGATCACAGGTATAGGTGATCACGTCCATGTCATATTTTTCATTGATCCACTTAACGGCGACGGAAGTATCCAGACCACCACTGTATGCCAGAACTACTTTTTCTCTTGCCACGAAATTCTACCAATCTTCTGGAATTGAAGGAGTAAAGAAACGAATTCGACGGAATCTGCGAACGATGCAAATGGTACTATGATCGAAACGCATCCGCAATGCGCACATTCTAACATTCTGAGCCGCAAAATACGAAATCTGCTGCCTGAAAGCCGGATGACTTCCACAACCGTTCAGCCACCACAGACGCAACAGATATGATAAAAGCACCCGACAGAACTACTGTCGGGTGCTTTCGCATCTATTAAAAAACGGGACGTAACCTGCGTTTAGTGCAGGTCGTCGTCGCCATGGTCATCCTTGCCTTTTTCAGCGATCAGAGCATCGCTGGTCAGCAGCAGGGTTGAAACACTGGCGGAATTCTGCAGAGCGGACCGGGTCACGCGGGTCGGGTCAATGATCCCGGTTTTGACCAGATCTTCGTACTTGGAAGTGGCGGCATTGTAGCCCATGTTGCCTTCCAATTCCGAAACCTTTTCGCAAACAACGCTACCATCGTCGCCGGCATTGTTGGCGATCGAAGTCAGTGGAGCACGGCAGGCACGCAGAATGATTTCGTAACCCACTTTTTCTTCTTCAGACAGACCGGTTGGTTTGCAGGCAGAAGAGCTTCGCAGCAGAGCAACGCCACCACCGGGAAGAATCCCTTCAGCAACTGCAGCCCGTACAGCGTGCAGAGCGTCTTCGACACGTGCTTTCTTTTCTTTCATTTCGCTTTCTGTAGCGGCACCCACGTTGATCTGGGCAACACCACCGGACAGCTTGGCAATCCGTTCTTCCAGTTTTTCTTTGTCGTAGTCGCTGGTGGAGTTTTCCAGTTCGCGACGAATCTGGTCGATACGGGCTTTGATTTCGCCTGGCTTTCCACCACCTTCGATGATGGTGGTATTGTCTTTGTCGACGGTCACTTTCTTAGCGACGCCCAGGTCAGACAGCTGCAGGTTTTCCAGCTGAATTCCGAGGTCTTCGAAAATGGCCTGACCACCAACCATGATGGCGATGTCCTGCAGCATGGCTTTACGACGGTCACCGTAACCAGGAGCTTTGACAGCACTGCAGCGGAAAGTACCACGCAGCTTGTTGATCACGAGAGTCGAGAGGGCTTCGCCTTCGATGTCTTCAGCGATGATCAGCAGCGGCTTGCCGGCGTTAACCACTTTTTCCAGAACAGGAACCAGGTCCTTGATGTTGGAAATCTTCTTTTCGTGTACCAGCACGTAGCAGTCTTCCAGTTCGCAAGACATGCTCTGAGGATCGGTCACGAAGTAAGGTGAGAGGTAACCACGATCGAACTGCATCCCTTCGACAACTTCGAAGCTGGTCTGCAGGCTCTGTCCTTCTTCAACGGTGATCACGCCATCTTTACCGACCTGCTCCATAGCGTCAGCCAGGATCTTGCCGATTTCTTCATCGCCGTTAGAAGCGACTTTACCAACCTGAGAGATGGCCTTTTTGTTTTTGCACTCGATGGACATCTTGTGAAGTTTGTCCACGATGTCTTCGACAGCTTTGTCCATGCCACGCTTCATGGCAATCGGGCTGACGCCGGCAACAACAGACTTCAAGCCTTCGTTGTAGATCGCTTCAGCCATGATGGTTGCAGTTGTGGTTCCGTCACCGGCAATGTCAGATGTTTTGCTGGCAACTTCACGCACCATGCGGGCACCCATGTCTTCGAACTTGTCAGACAGTTCGATTTCGCGGGCAACAGATACACCGTCTTTGGTTACAGTTGGAGAACCAAAGCTTTTCTCGAGAATGACGTTACGACCTTTTGGCCCGAGAGTGACACGAACCGCTTTTGCCAGCTTGCTGATGCCGCGTCGCATCGCTTCCTGAGCTTCCTGATCGAAGGCAATCATTTTTGCCATTTCACTATATCTCCATGTACGCAGTATGAAATATTAAGGGAAGAGTCATCGCTTCACCCAGCCGGGGAGCGATGATCCGGTAATACAACAATGACAGCCTAGTAAGTTGCCAGAATGTCACTTTCGCGGAGCAGCAGGTATTCTTCTCCGCCGATTTTGATTTCATCCCCGCCATAAGGGCTGAAAATGACACGGTCGCCCTCTTTTACCGTCAATGGCAGCTTGGTTCCGTCAGATTTGACGTGTCCATCTCCCACGGCGACCACTTCACCACGCTGTGGTTTATTCTGGGCACTGTCTGGTAAAACAATCCCACCTGCGGTGGTTGATTCTGCAACTTCTCTTTTCAGAACGACTTTGTCACCAAGAGGGACAATACGGGCGCCTTTGCTTGCTTTGGCAGCCTTCTTCGCCATTGGGATCTCCTAGTTTGCTTTGATTTCGACTCAAATGTCTTCACATCGGTGTGATTTATGATCTGTGGTGGCTGTAGGCCAGACCACAACAACACATTTCTCAGCTCAGATCTGATGGCAGACCTCAGCGTACCCGGACCAGATGCGAACGCCGTGCCTATTTGCCGATTAATCTCTAAGAGCAAAATATATATACACTTAAGAAATTACACCCAAATAACGACATGTCAGGTTTGCTGCCGGACAGTCGTGCGCGATTCAAATTCGCTGCCATATTGGCAGCGCCAGCACATTCACGTTCCGAGGCATCCGATCCAGAGGCAGTCTGAATAATCTGAGAGAAAACCAGGGAATTCAAATTGACACAGATGTTAAAATAGGTAATATCGCTACAAATCCAACCCATTGACATTCCTGAGCTCTCAATCAGGGGCTGATCTTCTCAAATCAGCGGCGGTTCACACCGCTCCACTCTTATTCAAGATCCTCGCACACTCTCTCTCTGTTTCAATCACGATCCATAACAGGAGACCGAGAGACGTGCCTGAGCCATATTCCTCTACATCTAACAACAACAGCCCCTACCTGAATCTGAATACCCTGATCCAGCATGCACGTGAACTGGCATCACAGGGAAAGTTCGGCGAGGCCCGTGCACTTTTTTATGCAGACGAATTTGAGGGACCAGACTGGCAACGCCAGCTGGGACTGGGGGAATTTCTCTTGTCGACGGGCCAGACTGCTGATGCGATAGAACCATTCTCGCTGGTCCTGGATTATGCACACCAGACCGATGAAAAATCACTTCGCTCAGTTGCCTGCCACAACCTGGCGATCGCCTATCGTGAACTGGGATATTCGCAACTCGCGGCCCAGTTTCAGCAATATTCGATCGCCTGGGGGGACCTTCGCTCCGCTGATCATCAGACTCTCGAATCAGAAATCCATCATTTGTCCGAACATGCAGCCTGCGATCTGACAGGCAGGGCAAACGACGCGATCTTGCAGCAGGACTATCAGCTTGCCGAACAACTACTGAACATTTCGCTTGGCCGAGAGATACTCGACGGCGATGCGGATGCCCAGGCCGCAGACTGGGGCAACCTTGGTATCTTACAGGGTTTACAAGGGAACCATCTCCGCGCTATCGTCTACCTGCGTAAGGCATATCAACTCCATCAACAGACGCAAAACCATTCTGCCCTGGGACAGGACCTGATCCATCTTGCGGAAGTTTTCCAGTTAACCGGTCGCCTGAAACGCGCCGCACGTTGCCTGCAGCGGGCAATCAACTGTTTCTCCCAATGCAACAGCCAGGGGAACGCGGAACAAGAGGCGTGCGCCCGTTTACATGAATTGCAACGATTACTCGCCGTCCAGCAGCATGATCCTTTGCTGAACTGACCCGTCAGATCTGTCAGTAAGAAATTGAGTGACCTTGAATTTCCATGACTGACCACTTGCGAACCGCCCCTGTCTCTGTTGATAATTAGAAAAATGCGCAAGTCCATCCTGTCATTACCCATCCCGGTCCCTGGCTGGATCCGTTAACAGGTGGACTCTGCTCAATTTCACTACGAGCGATATCTCTCAACATCTCGAAGGTCATTCATGCCCATTAAGGTTCATTGCAAAGAATGTGATACCACCTTTTCTGTCAAAGATGAAGCGGCTGGAAAGCGGGTACGCTGCAAAGGATGCGGCTCACCGGTTAAGGTCCCCTCTGGCGAGAAGCGGAAGAAACGGGCTGCGACTGCCAGCAAGTCAGCGGACACGGATGATTTTCTGGCCAGTTTTGATATCGATAAAATTGAGGACAAGGAAGCCCGGATCTGTCCCCGTTGTGGACACGATGCGGATGAAGAAGATATTGAATGCTCAAACTGTGGCGTGAATCTGACCACCGGTAGACTGAGTGAAAAGACCCGTAAAAAACGGAGACGAAAAGGCCCGGCGATCGAAGAGTTCTACTCGAAATCCTGGGGCGATGCTTATACGTTTCTGGGAAACCATAAGGGGCTGGCAACCAAAACTTTTCTGTATTCGTTTATCGCCAGCACACTCTTCTTCAGTGCCATCTTCATGATGTTCTGGTGCCATCGCACTCCGCCGAGAGCTTTCTGGGGATTCATTGCCTTTGTCTCCATTATGGCAGTTCCAGGCTGGATCTGGTTTATTCAGACCGAAGTCGTTCGCTACGCCTTGCAGAAGAAAGATAAACTCAAACGGATCAACTTTGACTTCTTCCTCTGTTCGGCCCTGGGAATGAAGTTCATTTTCTGGATCGTGCTGTTCAGTCTGCCTGCGCAGGCCGTGTTTGGCACCATCGGCTATTACTATATCACTAACGGATCGATTCCCATCGGTGCCGCGCTGATTGCCGTTGGTTTCATTCCGACATTTCTGATGTTTCCCCTGGCAATGCCTCATATGACTGTGGCCGATTCCACACCGGGCTGGCTGGTTCATAAACTGGGCAGAGTGTTTTTAACTCTCGCGAAACCAGCCTTGTTCTGGTGCTTTGTCTTCTTTGTCACTACGTTGCCGGCCCTCGGTTGTCTGGCTGCCATCGGAGCCATTTCCGGTAGCGACCTGGATACATTTTTCTCCAACGTTCGCTATAACTCGGCCGTCGCTGCAGATAATGACGCGAAAGAATGGGCCGATGAAAACAAGATCGAAGATTTTGTCGAAGGTCCCATGGTTGGCAAAAAGCCAGTCGAATTGCAGCCCAAAGTGCTGATCTTGCCTTCGATTCTCTGGCTGTTCGCCTGTCTGTTTTATGCCCCGACACTGATTTACAACGCCCGGGTGAATGGCTTGCTGGCCGTTCACTGCAAACCGGATTTACAACTGATCACCAAACTCGAAGAAGTCAAATACGTTTCGAAAGCGGAACGGGAGAAAACGGGTCCCCCGACTCCCCGCTGGCAGCTTTCACTGGTCGGAATTGGGATCGGTGTGGTCGTCGGGATTGCGATGTTCTTCCTGATTCCCCTCATGCCCCTGCTTCTGTTGCGTGTTCTGCTTATCATCATGGGGGTCGCTCAGATCGGTTGTCTGTTCAATGTGCTCGCCCAGATCAAGCAGAAAGAAGGGCTGGGATTTGCAATTCTGGGTTTCTTTGTCTCAATTTACGCATATGTCATGGGCTGGATCTATGCCAAGAAAGACAAGGAAATCGGTGGCACGATGATGCTCTGGACCCTGTTTTTCATAGCGAGTACGCTCACTCAAATTGGACTCGTCTACCATGCCGTCAGCATGATCTTCACTGAATTGAATAATAATGCGAACGCTCAGGCCCCGGAAGATCCGGCCGCAGAACCCGCCGCTGTTGATGCTGGTGAGGGTCCTGCTGACCCTGCAGTTGATGCAGCACCGGCCGAACCAGCGGTCCCATAATCACGGAAATCGGCCTCAGTCGGTAGTCGCTGGTTGACAGCCCTGTCTGGTTGTTTACAATAAAGTCTGTATTGACCGCTCTTCCCTCCTGCTCATCCAGCGGGCAACCAGAGTGGGTACTCCTGATTCAGTTCCTGAAGCGAGCTGGATTGCCGGGAGCCAGTGACAGTATCCCAATTGTTCTGAACCATACCCACTCATCTCATCGATGCCATGGCCGTTCACCTTACAGTCCAACTGTTGATCGTGGTACCGCCGGGCATTGGTCACTCCAGAATGACATAGTTTGATGAAACCACAGTCTCACGATCTATTTGACGAATCGACGATGAGCTTCGGAGATCACCTCGAAGCCCTGCGAATCCACCTCTGGAAGGCATTAATTGGACTGGCGATCTGTGTGGTCCTGGCCCTGTTTATCGGACATAAAATCGTTGCGGTCGTACGGGCTCCCATCGATTCTGCTTTGAAAGAGTACAACCTGGACAAGCTCCCTGAAGAAGAGTCGCCAGAACAGCAGAAAAGCATTGAAGACCTGATCGCGAGCCTGAGTGCCCAGGAGAATCCCTCTGCGGAAAACAAGGCGCTGCAGAAAATTCTGCAGGACTATCAGTACCGGCTCAATAACCTCGAAGACACGATGGCAGAGCCGGTAACGCTGGCGGTTCAAGAAGCGTTTACCACAATTTACCTCAAGGTCTCTTTTGTCGCCGGACTGGTAATGGCCAGTCCCTGGGTGATCTATCAGATCTGGCTGTTCGTGGCTGCGGGGCTCTACCCGCATGAACGCAAGTATGTCTATATCTACCTCCCGATCAGTATCTTTCTATTTCTCGGTGGTGCCCTGTTCTGTTTCTATGCGGTCTTTCCGTTTGTGCTCAACTTCCTGCTTGGGTTCAACAAACTGCTGGGCGTGAATCCACAGATCCGGCTTTCGGAATGGATCAGCTTTGCAATTACACTCCCCCTGATGTTCGGTCTGAGCTTCCAGTTACCACTGATCATGCTCTTCCTGGAACGCATCTCCGTCTTCGAAGTCAAAGATTACATCGAGAAAACCCGCATGGCCATCCTCGTAATTTCCATCATCTCGATGCTGATGACCCCCGCTGATCCGATGAGTATGCTGCTGATGATGCTGCCGTTATTGCTACTTTATGGACTGGGAATCGCGATGTGCAAATATTTCCCCAGCGCCAACGCCAGCCCCTTTGAATCGCCAGATACCCCCTGAAACAGAGGCTGAATTTCCCCTGTTCAGACGGCGCGAGGTTGGACTACAATGCTTTCATCCCGGGGTGAGGATTCCCTGGAAAAGCGATACTGTACTCGAATCAATGAGGAAGACCATGAGTACCAGCACTGAGCAGGATGCGCCTGTGCCAACCGCCGAGAAACCAGTTCGGCGACATAAACTGATTAAATTCTCCCTTCTGGTGTGCGCACTGATTGGTGGCGGAGTCCTGCTCTGGGAGGGCCTGCTGGAAGACCGCCTGGTAGCGAAACGCTTTGGCGTCGTAGAACCGGGTAAAATCTACCGCAGCGGCCAGATCTCCAGTCACCTGATTGAGCCCGTGTTGCGGGAAAACAAAATCGAAAAGGTCATCGCACTCAACGGCAGCGACTTACAGAAGCCTTACCTGAAAACCGAAGTGGAAACCGCTAAGAAACTGCACATCGACCACCAGGTGCTGCATCTGATTGGCGACGGAACCGGCGATGTTGACGATTACGCGGAAGCGGTTGCTGAACTCATGCGTTGTGAAAAAGCAGGTAAACCGGTTCTGGTCCATTGTGCCGCTGGTGCACAGCGAACCGGTGGTGTTGTTGCCGCTTATCGCATGCTGGTCCAGAAAAAGTCCCCTGAAGAAGCGTATCGGGAACTGCTGCTCTACGACTGGAAACCACACAAAGACCAGGCACTCATCAATTACCTGAACCAGAACCTGGCAGAGCTTTCCAAACGGCTCGAACAGAAAGTCGACTGGTATGAGCCGCCAGCCGAGATCCCTGTGATTGGGAAGTAACGCTGTGGAAATGAGCTCTATTACTTCCGCAGATTCGCAAACTGATTGCGGAGATATTCCTGCAGGGTGATGGAGCTTACATCTTTGTTCTTCCGCAGGGTTTCCCAGTGATGGATCAGGCCACGATCCTTGTGGTCCAGCTTCCAGTGAATTTTATGCTCGGCACGCAGGTGAAGCGGGTCTTCCATGCGAGTCTGCAGTTCCACTTCGATAGGCAGCTTCTTGCGGCTCCGCAGCTCTTCGTTCAGCGTAATCCGTGATGTCGGGTGCAGCGTGTAAGGATGCAGAACGTAATTCAGGCGTGCCATCCAGTCTGCAAAACGCAGGTAGGTTTCCACAGCGTCCTGTTGATCAGGTGTGACGCACTGCACGCGGTAGGTAATCAGCTTGCTGTCCAGTGTCAGCAGATTTTTATTGTTCTCAAACTGGATATTGAACTGCGGTTCCAGTTGGAACTGCAGTTCGGAGGCAATCTTCTTCCCCTGGCTTCCCTGAACTTTGAGCTGATCGTGAATGTATTCCTGTGTCTGATGCTGGGCAACGTTGAGCACATTTTTAATTTCATCAAAGTTGATCACGGTTTTAATCATCCGCGATTCATTCAGAATCATCAGGCGTTTCCGGGCAGGCTCGAAAATGGTGACTTCTCCGAGTCCGTCGACATGATCGTAAACCTTCTCTGCATGAAAGATGGAAACACTGCGCGAGACGATTGTCGGATCGACCTGCGGCTGGTGGTGATATACCGTCGTCCGGATGCGAAATTCCTGGGCGATACCGGTATTGCTTCCCGCAAGCTGCACAACAGCCAGAATGCCTGTGATGAGAAGAGGTCTCCACATATCAGATATACTTTCCTGATTTGAAACAGATAGACGGAGTGTTACCGTCGGCAGCAGAAAAGCTGCAACGTTTCAGTCTGTTCAGAGTGAGTGTTTTTGAATGTAATTCGGGTAAGAAATTGAGAGATGAGAGCGGGAGCGTAAAAAAAAGCCCGTTTTACTGCAAGAGGAAGTTGGCGATCATGGGCCCCGTTCTGTCTTGATAACTTCACAAATCAACCTGAAGCACCGCAGCGCTTATCTCTAGAAATAAAAGAGACTTACATAACAAAGAACGCCCCTTTTAATTCAAACCCGGCTCACGACCCGAAATCCGGTTCCACTTTTCTCACAGGATCTTCATAATAAAGTTTACTGTTCATCTCTCTACAGCCGGTATCACTTCAGCAGAACAGGAATCAGCATGGGCTCGTCCAAAACAGACAAACAGGAACAGGAAGCGGCGCTCATGCCGGTCACCTGGCATCGGAAACTTCCCCAGGATGTCGTACCGGAAGAAATCCAGAACAAGGTAAAGGCAGCGCATAAACGGGATATCCTCTGCGAGAAATACCCCTACCGCAAGAAACTGAAACGACCGGAATACGAAGAACAGTTAGTGCCTCTACAGATTGAACTGTTAAAACTGCAGCGTTGGGTCGAACTGAATGGCGAACGGATTGTGCTGTTGTTTGAAGGACGAGATGCCGCCGGCAAGGGGGGCACGATCAAACGTTTCACCGAACACCTCAACCCCCGGGGTGCCCGGGTTGTCGCCTTGCCCAAACCGAGTGATACCCAGCAAGGCCAATGGTATTTTCAGCGATACATCGAGCATTTGCCCACAGAAGGAGAAATCGTCTTCTTTGACCGTTCCTGGTACAACCGGGGCGTCGTCGAACCGGTGATGGGGTTTTGCCGCCCGACCGAGCACCACACCTTTCTCCGCGAGGCACCACAGCTGGAAAACATGCTGGTCAATTCGGGCATTCACCTGTTCAAGCTCTGGTTCTCTGTCAGCCGCGAAGAACAGTACCGCCGTTTCAAGTCACGAGAAACCGATCAACTTAAGCAGTGGAAACTCAGCCCCATCGACGTCAAGAGCCTGGGCATGTGGGACGAATACACCAATGCCCAGAATGCGATGTTCATGGCGACGGATACCAAAGCCTGTCCGTGGACAGTCATTCGTTCCGACGACAAAAAGCGCGCCCGGCTGAACTGCATACGATATGTGTTGAACGCGCTTAACTATCCACACAAGGATGAAAGCCTGGTCTCGGACTATGATTCCGCGATCATCGGGCCCAAGGAAGTCATCTACGACACCAGTGAGTGGTAGCCCGATCAGTCTCTTAATACATGAGAAATCTGGCCCGCCGGACACCGAACTCTGCCAGATCCTGCTGGTAACCGGAGCGAATCTGCATCAGAGACTCTCCCTGCAGCACGGCATCAAAGACACGCTGATTTCCCAGCAGTCGATTGAAATTCCGTGTCTCCCACTCCTGGGGAAACTGTTTCCGTAACTGGATGGCAATCTCCAGGCCGGTCTGGACCGGTTTGAACTGCTCCCGGTCGGTGACAATAAAATTAACACCGCCACACAGTTCCCCGGAAAATTTACTCGATTCCGGAGTGAACTCAACCGGCACAAATCGTACACCCGGTAATCCTGACCGGTTCAACGCTTCAGCCAGCTGCATGCCTTTCAGCCAGGGAGCCCCGATCCATTCGAAGGGCGTATCGGTTCCACGTCCGACGGACAGATTCGTCGTCTCCAGTAAACCGATACCGGGATACAGAACGGCCTGATTCAGACTCCGCATATTGGGAGAGGGGTTGACCCAGGTCAGCCCGGTCTCGTCGTAATACATCTCCCGCTTCCAGTTTTGCAGCTTGATGACCTGCAGGTCGGCGCCAATCTGCATTTCCTTATTGAACATCCGGGCCAGTTCGCCCGCCGTCATGCCATGGCGCACGGGTATGCGGTGGTAACCGACAAACGATTGAGCTCCTTCGTCCAGCACGGGTCCTGCGTAATCGACGCCATTAATCGGGTTCGGCCGATCCAGTACAATAAATTTGATGCCCTGCTGTTTCGCAGCCCGCATCGCATTTCCCATGGTAGAGATATATGTATAAAACCGCGCCCCGATATCCTGGATGTCGAACACCAGTGCATCCAGGTCTTGCAGACTTTCCGGCGTGGGTGTGCGAGTTTTGCCGTACAGGCTGAAGATTTTCAGTCCTGTCTTCGCGTCAGTGGAATCGCCAATTTTCGACACGTCCAGTTTACCGGCAAAGCCATGCTCGGGACTGAAGAGGGTTTTCAACTGTACCTGTGGTGCATCATTGAGAACCTGCACCGTACTCTCGCCTTCGCGGGTGAGTCCAGTATGATTTGTGATCAGGCCGATGCGTTTCCCATTTAATGACTTGAACTGCTCCCGCTTCAGGACATCAATTCCGGTCAGTACATCCAGGTTGGCTTTTGAGGCAACTTTGACTTCCGCTGTCGCTGCCGGTTGTCCGGTAATCGCCGCAGCGGCAATCGTACCAATCCGTCCCGCCAGAGAATTGACAGAGCCTTTCCCGTCGGGGTGTACTCGATTGCTGAGAAAAATCACGAACAGATCCTGCGCGGGATCCATCCAGATTGCAGTTCCCGTGAATCCGCCATGCCCGAACGCACGTGGGGAAAACAGGTCGCCCCGGTTCGAGGAATAACGCGACAGGCTGTCCCAACCCAGGCCTCGAATGTCATCGACGACAGGATAGCCACGCGTCATGAGATCGATCGTTTCCGGTTTCAGAACGCGGGTACCATCAAGGCTCCCCTGGTTCAACATCATCTGGGCGTAAACCGCCAGATCTTCAGCAGTCGAAAACAGGCCCGCATGCCCGGCGACGCCTCCGAGTCGATAAGCACGCGGATCATGGACTTCCCCCTGCATCCAGTGTCCGTCCCGTTCCTGCGTTGTTGCGGCCCGCTGTTTCAGGTTGTCTGCCGGCAGGTATCCGGTTTCCTGCATCCCCAGGGGCTGGAATACGTTTTTCTGAGAAAACTCATGCACCGAATCTCCGCTGATTCGTTTCACAATATCTCCCAGGAGGATGAAGCCGACATCGGTGTAGGCAAACCGTGTTCCCGGTTCGTAGTATAGATTGAGATCATAGATCCTCTGCATCGCAGTCTCGGGACCATCCAGATAATCTTTAATGGAGTTATCCGGGATCAGGCCTCCCTGATGCGTCAGCAGCTGATAGATGGTGATATCCTGCTTGCCGTTGACGGCAAACTCCGGGATGTATTTCGATACTGGATCACTGAGTTTCAGCTTCCCCTGCTCGACCAGCTTCATCACGCTGGTCGCGGTCGCGATCGGTTTCGTCAGGGAGGCCAGGTCAAAGACGGTATCGGTCGTCATGGCCCGTTTTTCGGGTTTCACCTGACGATAGCCGTAGGCTTTGAGGAAAACAATTTTGCCCTTAAATCCGACGAGCACCACGGCTCCGGGCATCGAATCTCGCGCCAGACCACGTTCGACGACAAAATCAATTTCGGACAGTCGCTGCGGGTTCATCCCCACTGCTGCAGCCTGCGCATGCGGTAGCCGGGTCGGTTCAGTCGACTGAACCTCTGGAAGACTTGCTGATAGAGACAGAAGACAGACGAAAAACAGGATGAAATGCTTCATAGAGAAATCCCCTACTAACCAGCGATTGAAGTTCCAGTGATGCTATGCTTCAGTACTTACTCATCGTCCCAGTGAAAGCGGGCCGCCATCGGCATACGACGACCTGATCCGAAGGCCCGGGTTGACAGTTTGATGCCAGGCGGCATCTGTCGACGTTTAAATTCATTCCGATCCAGGCGGTTGGCAACCCATTGAACGGTCTCACGTGGATACTGTTCCGACATGCTCCGCACGGAACGTTCGTCTTCGATCAAACCTTTCAGAATCCCGTCCAGAACATCATAAGGGGGCAGTGAGTCCTGATCGACCTGATTCGGTGCCAGCTCTGCACTGGGTGCCTTATCCAGAATGTTCTCCGGAATCACAATGCGGCCGGCACGCTGGTTAACATAACGCGAAACCAGGTAGACATCGCATTTCAGCACATCACAGAGTACGGCGAAACCTCCGGCCATGTCGCCATACAGCGTGCAGTATCCCATGGCCAGTTCGCTCTTGTTACCGGTCGCTAAAGCCATCCACCCATGTTGATTGCTGCGAACCATCACGTTAGCTCCGCGAATACGCGCCTGCAGATTCTGATCTGCCAGCCCTGCAGGTGCTTCGCGTAAATCATCGCCGATAACAGGCAGATTCTCAAATGCCTGATGCACTGAATCAATGGGCACGGTTTCGTAATCGATACCCAGGTTCTCTGCCAGTGCCAGTGAATCCGCCACACTGTGATCGCTGCTGTACCGACTGGGAAGCAGCAGACCATGCACATGCTGTGGGCCGATGGCCTCGGCTGCGACTGCTGCAGCCAGAGCGCTGTCGATGCCCCCCGAAAGGCCGAGAACGCAATCGGTGAATCCACACTTCTGCATATAATCCCGCAGGCCCAGCACCAGGGCATCGAACAACTGCTCTTCACGGGACAGGGGTGAAATTTCGAGAGGCGATTCAACGGCCGCCTCAGTATCAAACAGCTGCAAATCTTCTTTGAAGCCGGCCATCTGCAATTGAAGCTGACTATTCTGATCCAGGACGAAGCTGTGCCCGTCAAACACCAGATCATCGTTGCCCCCCACCTGGTTGACGAACAGGTAAGGGATTGAGTAACGATCCACATGCGACTGAATGATCTGCTGCCGCCGTTTTCGTTTGTCGATTTCAAACGGACTGGCAGAGATATTGATCAGCAGATCGGAACCGGCTTCGGCGAGGATTCGAACCGGGTCGGGAAGTTGCACCGGCTGATCATGGTAAAAAGTATCGGGTTGCCCCCACCAGGCATCTTCGCAGATGTGCAGGCCCAGTTTGAGTCCACGAAAAGTGACGGGGCAGATCTGCTCCTGCTCGGCATGGCGGAAATAGCGCTGTTCATCAAAGACATCGTAATTAGGCAGCAGCAGCTTGTGCACGCATTCCACGACAGCTCCCTGATAGAGCAGGCTGGCCGCGTTTGCCATGCGTCTGCCGGGAAGATCTCGTCCGGTCGGATGCCCTACTATCACGCCGATATCGGCGGGGATTTCCTGTGCCAGTTTTTCGACCGCCCGGTCACAGGCGGCGATGAAACCTTCTCTCAGCAGGATGTCTTTGGGGGGATATCCGCAGACAACCAGTTCCGAAAACAGGACCAGTTCAGCGCCGGCCTGTTCAACTCGTTGCACTGCTTCCAAGATTCGCTGACAGTTTCCGCGCAGGTCACCTACCGTCGGGTTCAGCTGGGCCAAAGCAATTTTCACGGACGCTCTTCACTCCTGCAACAGATGCATCAGATGTTCGGATTCTACGGACCTGAACGCCAGGAGAACCCAAACTTGCTGTAATTCAGACAGCAGACAAAGGAATTTCCTGATTTTGGGCTAAATCCAGGACTTTTTTTTGACCACCGCGGACACGCGACCTAAGTTTAGATGAGTAGAACTACATCTCTCAAGGGAACAGGGCCATTTGTTAAGGCTCATTATAGATTGATTCCCCTTTACAAAGTATCCCGGGACAGAGATCTCTTATGACACATTCCAGAAAAAGAGCTTCATCACAAGCAAATGGGCGACCATTGTTGAGCCATACCTCGATCCTGATTATCAGTATCTTTATTCTGGGTATGGCTACCGGAAATGTTTCGTCTGTGCCTGCGAACAGTGCATTCCTGATGATGGGCGTCTTCGGCGTCATCTCATACTTTGGGCTGGGCGCACTGGCTGATTCCCGCGAGCGGAAACGACGGCAGCAGATCCTGGAACAGAAGGAAGAAGCACTCGAAGGCCGGCTGGAACGCCATCTGACTACGAATCCGCAATGCACTCCGCCTCAGCGTGTGGCCAGTGCAGGTAGCCTGCATAATGCTGACCGTCAGACTGAGATACCTCATCTGACTGCATGCCAGAATCGCTGAACTCTCTTTTCAGACGGGCATAAAAAAACGGTTCCAGATTGCTTTCGCGAATCTGAAACCGTTCGGAGCTTTTTAGCACATACTCAATCAGTTGGCTGAAGGAGCATTGATCCGATGGCTTACCCGGGTCAAGGCATTACGGGCTGCGGTTCGAACGTCTGAGTTCGTATCAAACCGTGCTTTCTG
Organism: Gimesia chilikensis; assembly: GCF_008329715.1. GTDB lineage: Bacteria > Planctomycetota > Planctomycetia > Planctomycetales > Planctomycetaceae > Gimesia > Gimesia chilikensis. The sequence continues at coordinate 198,406 of NZ_VTSR01000008.1, forward strand.
CAGTTCTGGAATTGATTTGTGAGCGAAGGGCCCAATCTCTCCCAGTGCATAAGCGGCTCCCGCACGTACCTGACTTGCTTTATCCTGCAGAGCCAGTGAGAGGGCCGCTACGACACGGTCATCTTCCGGTTGCAGATCAGCCAGGCTGTAGCAGGCCAGCCAACGGATGTTGACATCTTTGGACATCAGACAGTCTGACAGTGTTTTATGAGCCTGATATTTCCAGTCCGGATTCCGGGCCAGCAGTTCAGCCGTATGCAGGCGAACGTAAGGATTGCTGTCCGAGAGTGAGCGAACCAGGATCGGCGTCAGTTCCTGTGACTGATGACCAATCTGTGACAGCACCGCTGCCGCGAACGAACGATCACTTTCCACCTGGGAATTCATGGCTTCAATCAAAGTCGGCACGGAATCGTCCGTATTGCCTTCGATTCTCCATAATGCAAATGCACTTTGAATCCGCACGCCCATATTCTCATGCAGTGACAGAGAACGCAGAGCAGGAACTGAAGCGATTGCTTCTGCTTCCATTGATCCCAGGCGCTGGACTGCCTGCTTCAGTTCGGGTACATCGCTGGAATCCAACTGTTTGACCAGGTACAGGACTTCACCGCTGGCATTGGGACAGAGAGCGGCTGCCGAATTGGGAGGTACGATTTCCCGCTTAGGCTGGCTGAGGCTCACATTCTGTACCATTGGTTTCTGGCTGGGCTGTACCGGCTCAACTTCGATCTGCCGGGAGACCGTACTGATTTTTCCCTGTTCCGATTTTGATTTCGGATCGACGGGATTCCAGGTGCCGATCTGGGCCACTTCAGCATCTTCAAAGGGCGAGTTGCTGACAGCTTCACGCTGCTGACGCTCGAACGGATTCTGTGTTTCCCGTGGCATTTCGCTTTGTGCGACTTGTCGGAAATCTGGTGTAACCTGAACCCGCTGCTCATCAGCCGGTGTGAAATCAGCGATTAACTCTGTCTGCAGGTCCCGCATCAACTCGTAAGCGGAACGTTTCTGCGCGGGCTGAGTTGCGGCCGGTTTTTCAGTCGCTTGAGCGACCTGTGTTTCCCGGACTTCGGGTTTACGAACCGGTTGCCGTTCTGCCTGACTCGCGGATTCCATCTGAGCGACCGCTTCGTCAGTCAGTCTTCTGAAGGAGACTTCCTCTTTTGGCTGGGAACGATTTTCAGCCTGGGCCAGAATCTCATTCAGTCTGGAACCTGCCTGTTCCCGTTTTTGTGCTGAATCGTCTACCTGAGATTTCATCGGTGTCTTTTCCGATTTCACCTCGGCGACTTCCATTGGTTCCTGCTCAAATGCAGGCTCGCTCAAACTCGGGTCGGTCAGGAACGGGTTTTCCACTTCCTGTTTAGCAGATCCTTTACCGATGCGATCACGAATCATCCGGAAAGGAGAATCATTGGTCGCAGCCACTTCGGTTTTGGGCTCGAAGTCATCTCTGGTCGGTTCCACTTTGGGAGCCGGTTTCTGTTTTGGTGTTGTTTTTTGAGCGACTTCAAATTTACGGAACGAGTTCTGTTCTGCACTCGCGGTTTCCAGTTTGGATTTGGCAGCATCAGATCGCGAATGCTGAGCCATCTGCACATCGGGTTTAGCCGACTTCAATGCAGGGTCTGCAGACAGCTGTGCAATATTCATCTGCACGCGTTTCAGCAGTTTTTCATTCTGTTTGAATTCAGCAGAACCCGGTTTCAGACCGCCGCTTTCACCAGCCGCCATCCGACTCATGGCCAGCGATCGCTGATAGCGTTCCAGGGCTTCACGTTTTTCACCACGCTGAGCGTGCAGATGTGCGACAATCTCATGGGCTTCGGCAGGGGTGCTGATTTTACACAGCTGCGTATAGCTCTCGTGCATTTTCCCCTGGGTTCCCAGAACCGTGGCCAGACGCGTCACGGCGCGTTCGTTGTCCGGCTCCAGCTTGACGGATCTCTGCAGAACCTTTTCGGCTTCGTTCAGCTTTTTCATCTTGTACAGAGCATAGCCGTAGTCACTCAACAGTTCCGGATTCTCCGGTGTGAGTGCTTCCGCCTTTTTGAAGTATTCCAGGGCTTCTTCCCGCTCACCCACGCGATAACTTACGATCGCCAGGCGGTGACACGCCAATGCCCGTTTGGGATCCGCCTCGAAGATGTCTTCGTAGGTTTCCTTCGCCTTTTTTAATTCTTTTTTGTTTTCCAGATTCTGAGCGACCTCCATCTTGCTGTCCAGGACCTTGGCCTTCGCGGAGGCTGGGAGCATGGCTGTGGGCATATGAGTACAACCGGCAAATGGAACAGCAACAGACGCTGAAAGAACTGCGGCCCAAATACTGCAGCGCTTCATGTTGAAATCCTCGAATAAATAGAGTCGAGAGCGATTAGTTCAGGTTAGCCGTCTCGTGAGCACGAATGACTGAGATATTTTGAGAGTCAGTTCAAGCTGTCGTTGGTGCAGGGATTCCTGTCCGGTTCTCGCTCGTAGCGAATGTAACAGGTAAACCACCTGCGACGACAACTCACGGCTTTATGAATAGTTCGGTTATTCACGTTGCACCGGTGTAAAGGGAAGTACAGAATATCGCACCTGTCATGAAGATCGTGACGGAAGCGCCGGTTGTAACGCGTGACCAAACCGGGACAAGATTTCCGAAGAGTTAAACCTTGACGATTATTCCGACTCTGCCGACAGGCACTCCATCAGGCTTATCCTTCAGCCTTCCAGTGCTTTGACGATCAGTTTCAGCATCTGATCGGCGGCTGCCAGCTGGCGGCGCTGGCGTAACGTGAGCCCGTCTGCGGGATGATTCTGTACTGGTCCACTCGCGATCAGCGCATCACTTTGCAACGCCTCAACAGACACCAGTTCCGGTGGCACCGCAAGATCGCTGGAAGTCCGTCGGGCGATACCAATACAGACGAGCCCATCCTGAGACTCCGGGGCACCAGGTCCCAGATGCCCCGTGATCGCTGCGGAGAGAGTCGCTTCGGGAGTTTCCTGCAGGACACCCAAAGCCATTTCCCGGGCCGTCTCGCGACTGACATCGGTAAACTGGTTCAGCGTCTCCGCCTGTACTCCCAGCCACTTCATTTTGGTATCCCAGCGATAGACCACGGCTGAGCCACAGAAATAGTCAGAAATCCCCGGCAGGCTGGTCATCAGGGCCGCCACCAGTCCGCCGGTACAGCTCTCTGACAGGACCAGTTTCCGGTCGTGACGGGAGAGAGCTGATTTAACTTCCTCAGCAGACTGGATCAAAAACTCGGGAAACATGCAGATCTCTCCAAAAACAGCGTTTGCGGCTCTGCTGATAATTTACACAACATCCCATCTATTCTACAGTGTGCAAACCAGAAATAATTTCTCTTACCTCACCTGCGATAGCACAACGAATCCATGATGACGCGTTCGAAACCGACCAAAGACCTCAAACCCTATTTTCAGACTCTCGAAGACCTGGAAGGCCCTTTCGACTGGGCTGCCTTTTTTGGCAATGATAATCCGGTGGTTCTGGACGTAGGTGCCGGTCGCGGTCTGTTTCTGTTCAATTCCAGCGGTGAGCACCCTGAGAAAAACTTTCTGGGAATGGAGATCGACTACCGCGAAGGGCGCCGCGCTGCAACGCGGTTACTGAAGTCCGAGCGTCCCAATGCTCGTGTGCTGGGGGGAGATGCGAGGGTTGCTTTCGACAAGTTCATCCCCGACTCCTCTGTTTCCGAAGTACATGTCTACTTTCCCGATCCCTGGTGGAAGAAGCGCCATCACAAACGCCGGATTTTTACTGAAGTGTTTGTGGAACGGGTCACCAAAGCTTTAAAGAATGGCGGAGAGCTGCACTTCTGGACGGACGTGGAAGAATACTACGAACGGGTCGTTAACCTGATGGATCACGCACCCCAGTTCATCAAACGGGAAGCCCCCGAGGAAAAACTCCCGGAACACGACATGGATTTCCAGACCAGCTTCGAACGAAAAAAACGTAAGGAAGGCTGGATTATTCACCGTGGTCTCTGGGAACTCAGCAAGTAATTCACAATGACTTCAGTTGTCCAGCACCGCCTGCTGCAGATCGATGGGGCGGTTAAACCGGGACCGCCGATCGATGTGATACCACCAGATTCCGCGCACCGGATAAAACATCACTGACCGCACGTGCTCGTGCTGGCGCTGCATGCTCGCCAGATAGGATTCTTCAAACTCCGGAAACTCGTGAGACAGTTCCAGATGTTTGATCCGGATCAGATCTTCAACCGCTGACGAATGCTTCTGATACAGGGGCTCGATCTGTTCGATGCCGAACGACTGCACAAAACGGCGGGGCGGTGCGGGAAAAATCAGTGACTCCCGGTCATTAGCAGTCAGCAGTGAATAGTCATCCACAAACAGGGTCGTGAAATTGTGGAACCGCCCGTAAGGAGAGAGAGTCACCTGAAAAAAAGTGGCACTCTCGACGTGTTCCCACACCAGAATAAAATTCTGCTGCCAGCGATAAACGCCGGCTTCCTGAAACTGGCGGGTGTGAGCCCACTCCGATTCAGAACCGCATTTACCGGTATAGTAATCGCAGGCTTCCTCCTCGGGCATCAAAATCAGCTGAGGAGACCGCATGTGCTGAATCGCGTAATAGATCAGAATCGGGATCAACACAAACAGGTAGCCAACGAACATAACCGCCAGCAGGAGTAACACATTAATCAGGTTGGCATTAGCCGGCATAGTCTACTTCCGGGCGGGTAGCCTTGTCTAAACGGCATCAGAGAAAGAGTTCAATCGTCCTTTATCTTCTCACCCAGGCGGTCAATTTTCCAGCCTAAAAGTTTCGCGTTAATTTTGTCACTCAATGCGTGACACATTTCCAGAAAGACATCTGTCGCCCGATCCTCATTCAACTCGTGGGCAGAAAACTGTTTCAGCGTATGCTGCCGCAGGCTGGTTACGTCATCCAGCAACGCGATGAGTGCCGGACCATCCTGCGATTTATTGCCATCGAATTTCATCTGCTGATTCTCGATCTCAACCAGTTGCCTGATGTAGCTGTCCAGCCGATGTTCTTTCGATTTTTCACGGCGTTTCCGGAACCAGTGGAACAGCAGGTATCCGGCAATCAGTATTGATACGATAAAGGAACGCATCCCTTCGGTCGCCTCGACGAATTCAGAATTCATAAACGGCTTGAGCTCGGGGTTGTAAACATGATCTGCCCCGTCGTGCATGGGAAACCCCTGGTTCTCGCGGGCGAAGGTCTGCCCCTTGGCAGACAGTTCATTCAGATGTACCTGCCGGGAAAAATTCTGATGCAGTACCTGTGTTGTTACCTCCGTAATCAGATCGTCCGAAACCGATTCCCTGGTCAACAGCAGAGCACCACAGGCAACCGTGGGAAGGTTCCGCTCGGGTACGACGCTTTGTTTTCGGGAATACATTCCTGCCGGGATCTCATACGGATAGAACTGGGTTTCCCTCCGCGTCAGGGCTCCGATATACGGAATTTCGAGCAGACGATACTGACCGGTCTGCAGCAGTTTCTGTAAGAGCGGCGCTTCTACACCAACTGTCACGATAGCGGCATCCAGCTTCTTCTCACCGAACTCCTCTTCGATCTGCAGATACGACAGATAGGCAGGCTTGATTTCATCCAGGTCCAGCTGGAGATGCTCCAGCAAAGGCAAGCTGGCAGCCAGATCGCCTGAGCCCGGCTGCCCGATCGCAACCCGTTTGCCTTTCAGATCATTCACATTTCTGACTTCGGAATCGAGGGGTACAATCACATGCACGGCCTGGGAAAACAGATTGGCGATGAAACAGATTTCGTCTGTCTCAACTGGACCAGCCTGCCTGGGAGCCGCGGGCCCGGGCTTGCGTTCGATGAGCACATACTCAGCCCCCGGCTGGTAAAACCCCAGATCGGCTTTGCCTGATCTCAGCAACTTCATATTTTCCAGCGAACCCTCTGTCTGCAGGATCTCGACTTCAATCGGTAACTGTTCCTGCAATCGTGCTTTGAGCTGTTCTGCGACCCCGTAATAACGCCCTTCCGGATGACCGGCGGCGATGGTGATCCGGTCCGGTAAGGCGGTCATCCAGCGGTAAGTCTGATGCAAAATTACCGGCAGAGAGATCAGGAGAATGACAACCAGGATCTTGAGGATAGTTCGTCTCATATGTCACTTCTTCGATGTATTCTCAAAAATAGTAATACGGATAACCAACGGTAAAATGTGCACAGAATATCATACCCGTTTTGAGGCCGGTTATCTGCTTTTCAGCAGGAAATTGCAGCTTCAGTTACAGAGAAACGGATCAGACGACCGGGGTGCTGAAACTGTTTGCTGAATTCCCCAGTTTGCAGTGTCATTTGCCTTGGCGCTATTTTTTGGCGAACTATGCTAAGGGACGATACCTCTGTATCATGAGGGGATTATTGTGACTCCCCTGCCCTGTATCCCTTATTTTGAATAAGTGAGTGAATTCCATGTACCGAGTCCTGATCACGGACAATCTTTCGCCAGCTGGTCTCAAAGTCCTCGAAGACAACCCGGAAATCGAAGTTGACGTTCGTTCCGGCCTCTCGCCGGAAGAAGTACGGGAAGCACTCAAGTCCGCTGATGGTATCATCATTCGCAGTGCCACCAAGCTGACTGAAGAGATTCTTCAGGGGCAGCCTCGCCTGAAAGCCATCGTCCGGGCCGGTGTGGGTGTCGATAACATCGACCGCGTCGCTGCGACTCGCGAGGGCATCATCGTCATGAATACCCCCGCTGGAAACACCACCAGTACCGCCGAGCAGACCATCGCCCTGATGATGGCCCTGGCCCGGAACATCGGTCCCGCTTATGCCACCATGAAAGAAGGCAAGTGGGAACGTAAAAAACTGACCGGAACCCAGGTCGCCGGCAAGACTCTGGCCGTCATCGGTCTGGGTCGCATCGGTCTCTCTGTCGCCCAGCGGGCCCAGGGACTGGAAATGAAAGTCATCGGCTACGACCCGTTCATGTCAGCCGAACGTGCCGCTGAATACGGTATCGAGCTTTACAAAGAAGTCGATGAGATCGTCAAACACTGTGACTTCCTGACCGTACACACTCCGCTGACTGACGAAACCCGCGACCTGATCAACGCCGAGCGGATCGCCACCATGCGTCCCGGAGTGAGAATCATCAACTGTGCCCGCGGTGGAATTATTAACGAAGACGATCTGGCAGATGCTCTGGAATCCGGCAAAGTTGCTGGCGCTGCCTGCGACGTATTCACTCAGGAACCGCCGGAAAACCGTCGCCTGATCGACGCTCCCAACATGCTGGCCACACCTCACCTGGGTGCTTCGACAGACGAAGCCCAGGAGATGGTTGCCCTGGAAGCAGCCGAGATCATCACTGACTTCCTGACAAAGAACGAAATCCGGCACGCCATCAACATGATTCCGGTCTCCGGTGCAGAAATGGCGGACCTCAAACCGCACATCGAACTGGGACATCGCCTGGGACTGTTCCTGTCACAGCAGACCTCAGGCAGCCTCAAAAAGGTACAGATCCAGTACCGGGGCGAAGTCGCCGAGAAGCAGACCAAGCTGATCACATCCAGCTTTACTGCCGGCCTGCTCTCACATTCATTCGAAGCCGAAATCAACATTGTGAATGCAACCGTCTTCGCCAAAGATCGGGGCATCGACATTTCGGAAGACAAGTCCACTGAAGTCGGCACGCTTTCCACTCTGATCTCTGCAACCGTTGAGACTGAGGATGGCAAGTTTTCCGCCGCCGGTACCATCTTCGGCCAGGACTTCCTGCGTCTCACCAAACTGGATGAGTTCTACCTCGATGGCTATCTCGATGGCAACCTGCTGATCTACCGTCACAATGACGTACCCGGCCTGATCGGTTACATCGGCACCGTGCTCGGTAACCACAAAGTCAACATCGCCCACATGGCTCTGGGACGTCTCCAGAATCAGCCCGGTGGTGAAGCGATCGCTGTGCTGAACGTGGACGGCGATGTTCCTGACGAAGCCATCGCGGAAGTCTCCAGCCACAAAGATGTTTCCTGCGTGAAACTCATCAAAATGCCACCAGCGACCGCTCCCCTCTCCTGGTTGCAGTAAGCTCATACAGGCTTAATAGCCGCTTCATCAGTTCGTTTTTAAGCCGATGAAGCGGCTCAGCCTTTTCTGCTAAAAATCCGCCCTCTCCCGGGAAAGTATTGATCATCAGGGTCCCTCCTGCATAAAATATCTGCGATAGAGGTACGTACCTGCCTAATTGAGTTTATTCCTCAAATTCCAATTGACTGCGGAATCTGTTAGGTTATCATTCCCGACAATTCGAATAGTTGAATCTACTTAAGTCGCTTCGGTTCTTATAGTACCTCAAGTTTGCCATAACCTTGTTCAGAGTTCTGGAGGGTGGGCGGCGTATGATTTCAGCAACTTCCGGGAAGGCACTCTCGAGTGCCATGCAGGCGAGCGTACTGGCGCTCAATAAGACTTATTCGCCAGTCCACGTGATCTCTGCCAAGCGGGCATTCTGCCTGCTCAGCAAAGATATCGCTGAGGTCATCAGTGTCGAAGACGGCACCTTCATGAACTACGACTTCAGCTCCTGGATCGAAATCAGCGAATTACGTTCGGAGTTCAACGAACGCAGCGAGCTCGAAGACTGGATCCTCACCGTCAATTACGAAATCCAGGTTCCCCGCGTCGTCCGGTTGCTCCGCTACGATCGCATCCCCAACAATACCATCAAGTTCAATCGACGTAACATTTTCATCCGCGACAGCTATCGCTGTCAGTACTGCCAGAAGAAATTCAACGTCAAACAGCTCAGCCTCGATCACGTCGTCCCCCGCTCGCATGGCGGCGGCATGAGCTGGGAAAACATTGTCAGTGCCTGTCGTCGCTGTAACACCAAAAAGGGGGGGCGCACCCCGACCCAGGCCGGAATGAAACTTCTGCAGAAACCGGCCAAGCCCAGCCGTAACCCGGTACTCCTGCAGCAGGTGAAACAGGCGAAATATGAATGCTGGAAAAATTTTGTCGGCACCAAAGAACTCATCAACTGTGACTGATCATTCGGTTCCAGCCCCTTAACCTGCCCCTGCTTTTCCAGCCTCTCCCGCACTCAGATCCTGTCACCAACTCCCGCATAATCGACATATTCCCTCTGTTCCTCTGCTCGATTTGTGCTGAATTTACGGGCCATGGTTCCACTGGCTCTCTCAACCGTCTATATTACGAGACGAATAATCAACATCCCCGCTGAAAGTCTACGCACCAGAAAGCCTCAGGAATCAGGAATGTCGTCTTCTCCGTTAAACGTCGCCATTATTGGCATGGGAACCGTTGGTAGCGGTGTCGCAAAAATTCTTCTGGAACGAGCCGAGCAGATGACCACCCGCGCCGGGCGGCCGATTCATCTGAAACGAGCCGTCGTTCGCGATCTTTCCCGTCCCCGCGATATTGAGCTGGCCGAGGGTGTCCTGACCGACGATATTGACTCCGTCCTGAATGACGATTCCATCGATGTCATCATCCAACTGGTGGGGGGAATTGATCCCGCTTACGACATCATGCTGCGTGCCCTGGAAAGCGGTAAAGATGTCGTCACGGCGAACAAAGCCCTGCTCTGCGAAAAAGGGGAAAGCCTCTATCAGCGCGCCCGGGAACTGGGACGTTGCATCTGCTTTGAAGCTGCCGTCGCCGGCGGGGTTCCTCTGATCGAAACCGTCACCCAGGCGATGTCCGCTAACCAGATCACATCCATCGAAGCGATTTTGAACGGCACCAGCAACTACATTTTGACACAGATGTTTTCCCACGATGTCAGCTACGATGACGCCGTCAAAAGTGCCCAGGAAATCGGCTACGCAGAAGCCGACCCCGCAATGGACGTCGATGGCACCGACGCGGCCCAGAAACTGGGGATCCTCGTCCAGCTCTCACTGGGGATCAAGGTCAGCCTGGATCAGTTCCTGCGACAGGGAATCGATACGCTGTCTCTGGCAGACCTGAAATACGCCGATGAACTCGGCTACACCGTCAAACTGCTGGCGGTCGCCAATCTGATCGACGGTCAACTGGAAATGCACGCCCAGCCGACTCTGATCCGCAACGACAATCCGCTGGCTCATGTCGAAGACGCCTACAACAAAATCGCCCTCGAAGGGGATGCGGTCGGCAAGATCTGGCTCTCCGGAATGGGAGCCGGACAGATGGCAACAGCCTCCGCAGTCGTCGCGAATCTGATCGATGTCGCTGTCGGACGGGCGGCACTCACATTTCCGCGACTCGACCTGTGGAATCCCCGGCACGATATCAAGATCATGCCGCGTGAAGAGATTTCACGTCGCTACTTCCTGCGGCTGAATGTAGAAGACCGCCCACACGTTCTGGCAGATATTACGAACGTGCTGGGCGATCATGAAATCAGCATCGCCAGCCTGGTCCAGCACGAGGCACCGGAAGTCGATCCGAATGAAAGCTATTCGATTGTGCCTCTGGTCATCATGACTCACCAGACCACCGAAGGTCGTTTTCAGGCAGCCAGCCGGGAACTGGAACAGCTTACCTGTATCCGCTCCCCGTTTGTCCGGATGCCGGTCAACGACTGATCTGTCGCAGCGTTATTCTTTCTTTTCAGCAGCAGCCTCTTTCTCCGGTTTGGCTGCTGCTTCTTTTTTCTCCTCGGACTTTTCCTCAGCCTTTGTTTCAGGCTGTTTTTCAGCCGCTTCTTTCTCGGCTGGTTTTTCACCTTCCGCTTTCTCAGCTTCGGGCTTCGCTTCTCCCTCAGCCGGCTTCTCGCCGACAACGGTTGCTTTTTTGATGTAGTCCAGCATCGGGTATTCCTGTTTCAGATAGGCATTGCCCTGAGCACGAAGCCGCATCTGATCGGGACCTGCTCCTCCCGGTGCCCCTTCACCATAACCATTGTAGAGCGAATCGACGACATCCATGCCTTTGATCACCTTCGCGAAAGGAGAAAAGCCCATGTTGTCCAGATTGGAATTATCGCCGAAGTTGATGAAGAACTGGGTGGAGCGGGAATCCGGCAGTCCGGTTTTCGCAAAAGAGACATACCCGCGTTTGTTGGACTCAATCACGGGATCATCCATGATATTGTTATCGGCCCACTTCGCATGCACTGCGGGATCACCCTGAATCCCGACCTGGGCCATGAAGCCGTCGATCACGCGAAAGAAAGCCACATCATTGTAGAAACCTTCTTCGACGAGCTTCTTGAACCGCTCTGCCCCACGGGGTGACCAGGCGGGATGCACTTCCAGCAGAATGTCACCTTTGGTGGTGTTTAAGAGAACCTGAAAGTTTTCGGCATCCGAGGTTACCGGCTTTTCGCCAGCTGCTTCGGGAACTTCGGCATCGCCGGCCGTGGGAGTTTCACTGGTACATCCCACCAGACAGGGCAGCAACAGGCATAACGCGAAGAGGGTGATACGTAACATCAAATCTTTCCTTAAGTTTATCTGACTGAATTCAATAAAATGAAACTGATTAAGTTCGCTTAACTGTTTTTGATTTCCTGGCTGAGTTGCTCGAACTCATCCCGCAACACCGGCATCGCCCCGGATTGACTGGCCACCAGGCCTCCCACACGATTGGCAAACAATGCTGCCCGATCCCAGGGCCAGCCCAGCAGGCGTCGCGAAATCAGAGCAGCGGTAAATGCATCGCCGGCTCCCACCGCATCAGCCACTTCAACCGGTGTCCCCGGAATATCATAGACTTCGCCTCCCGCGTAGATCAGGCATCCCTGTGAGCCACGGGTAATACAGGTCGCCTCGACTCCGTAATCTGCCTGCAGTTGATCCGCGAACTTCTGCAGGTCGTCTTGAGAGACTCCCAAGAGCTCCGACAGAACCTCGACCTCATCCTGGTTCAGCTTGACAACACGGGCCGCTTTGAGTGATCGCTCGATCCAGTCCCGATCGTAATACTTCTGTCTGAGGTTGATATCATAGACCACCAGGCAGTCATCGCTGGTCGCTGCCAGGCACTGATGAATCGCCTCTCGCGAGTCGGCTTCGCGCTGCGCCAGTGTTCCGAAGCACACGGCCCGGGCGTCGCCCATCAGTGTCGCCAGCGGAGCGGTAAAGTCAAGATGATCCCAGGCGACCTGTTCGTGAATCGTATACTGCGGATCGTTGGCGTCGGTGAACTCCACCGTCACCGTGCCAGTCGGGTAGTTCTCATCGACCTGCACGTAATCCGTGGAGAGCTGTTGTTTTTTGAGAAAATCGAGCAGTTCCCGCCCCAGATCATCCTGGCCGACGCGCGTAACTACGGTCCCCCTGCATCCCAGTTGATTAGCCTGAAAAGCGACATTCGCAGGTGCCCCGCCCGGACGGCGGTCATCACCAAAACAATCCCAGAGTAATTCACCTAAACCAATTACCAGCGGGAGTGACGCAGAATTATTCATGGAACTCCGATTCCATTCTTGTTGATTTCAATTACACTGTTGATCAGTAATTCGATAAACCCGTCCAACAGCATTTCAGTTCATCTCTGCTGATACCATACCATATTCCGGGATAGAAATTCCATGCATCGTATTTATGAATACCATCATTTGGTGACCAATGATGAAATCGACGGACTGGGCCACGTCAACAATGTCGTTTACCTCAAATGGCTGCAGGACGCCGCTGTCGCCCACTCGGGAGCCAACGGCTGGCCCGCCCGCCGCTATCGCGAACAGGGAATCGGCTGGGTCGCCCGCAGTCACTTCATCGAATACCTGCAGCCCGCGTTCGTCGATCAGGAAATCATCGTGCAGACCTGGATCTCCAATCTGCAGAAGGTCAAATCCCTGCGCAAATATCGCATCATCCGTCCCGCTGATTCTGAACTGCTCGTCCGGGCCGAGACCAACTGGGCCTTCGTGAATTACCAGTCCCTCTCCCCCTGCCGCATCCCCACAGAGGTCTCGGAATGTTTCTCCGTCATCTCCGATGAAGAAGCCCCCGAGCAGGCTGCATTTTCTGAGAAGTTCACGGACAAAACGTGATTTCTCGATCGCGGCCTGTTACCCTGTTAACATTCAGAGCTCCCTGGAACAGCGAGCCTTCCCGATCACACTTCCCGTTGCCCATCACGGTGTGCCATGACTGACCAACCCTATGAGAAACTAGGCGCCTTCTACCTCGGTAAAGAATACGATCTCCCCACCGGGTCGCTCACCGACAACCTCGTTCTGTATGACAGCAAAGACCTCACGACCCACGCGGTCTGTGTCGGCATGACGGGCAGTGGCAAGACGGGCCTCTGTCTCTCGCTGCTCGAAGAAGCCGCCATCGATGACATCCCCGTGATCGCCATCGACCCCAAGGGGGACCTCGGCAACCTGCTGCTCAATTTTCCCGATCTGAAACCGGCCGACTTCCGCCCCTGGATCGAAGAAAGCGAAGCCGTCCGCAAGGGGAAGACACCCGATGAATACGCCCGCGCAACCGCGGACCTCTGGAAGAAAGGCCTCGCCGACTGGCAGCAGGACGCCGACCGCATCGCCCGGCTCCGTGACGCCGTCGACATGGCCATCTACACCCCGGGCAGCAGCGCCGGCCTCCCCATCTCGGTCCTCAAATCGTTCGACGCCCCCAGCGATGCGGTCCTGAATGACAGCGACGCCCTGCGGGATCGGATCCTCTCCGCCGTCTCCGGACTGCTGGCCCTGCTCAAAATCGATGCCGACCCGATCAACAGCCGCGAACATATTCTGATCTCCAATCTGCTCAGCCAGGCCTGGAAAGAAAAACGCAACCTCTCGGTCGCCAGCCTGATTCAGGAAATCCAGGCGCCCCCCTTCGACAAGATCGGCTTCCTCGACCTGGAAACCTTCTACCCCGCCAAAGACCGCATGGCCCTCTCTCTGCAGTTGAACAACCTGCTCGCCTCCCCCGGCTTCGAAGCCTGGATGCAGGGCGAAGCACTCAATATCGCCAACCTGCTGACGACCCGCGCAGGCAAGCCGCGCATCTCGATCCTCTCCATCGCCCACCTCTCGGATTCCGAGCGGATGTTCTTCGTCACCGTCCTGCTCAATGAAGTCCTGGCCTGGGTCCGCAGCCAGTCGGGAACGTCCAGCCTCCGCGCCATCCTCTACATGGATGAAGTCTACGGCTACTTCCCCCCGACCGCCAATCCCCCTTCCAAAACGCCCATGCTGACGCTGCTCAAACAGGCCCGCGCTTTCGGACTGGGCGTCGTCCTCTCCACCCAGAACCCCGTCGACCTCGACTACAAAGGGCTCTCCAATACAGGCACCTGGTTCATCGGTCGCCTGCAGACCGAGCGGGACAAGGCCCGCGTGCTGGACGGCCTGGAAAGCGCGTCGGGAACCGCAGGCAGCCAATTCCACCGTCAGCAGATGGAAGCCATCCTCTCCGACCTCGGTAGCCGCGTCTTCCTGTTGCACAACGTTCATGAAGATGCCCCCGTCGTCTTCCACACCCGCTGGGCCCTCTCGTACCTCCGTGGCCCCCTGACACGCACACAGATCCAGACGCTCATGGATCCCCGCAAACAGGCGCTCGCCGACGAAACGCTAACCACGGTCACCAGCGCCCCGGGCACCACCGAACCCACTACAGCCGCCGAGCCCGATCAGCCACCGTTGATTCCCCCCGACATCAAACAACGCGTCTTCCGCGCCTCCAGCATGCTCCCCCAGGGCAGCAGACTGGTCTACCGGCCCGGCGTGCTCGGCCTGGCGAAGCTCCGCTATGCCGATGCCAAATCGAAAGTTGACCTCTGGCAGGATGTCGCTCTGTTGATCTCCCTCACCGGCGATGTCCCCGAGAGCCTCTGGGAAGAGGCCACTCCCATCCCCGTCGGCGATCTCGACTACCAGGACCAGCCTGCAGACCAGGCCTGTTTCTCTGGTGTCGACACCACTCTGACTCGCAAAAAACAATACGGCACCTGGGAAAAAGATCTGAAGAACTACCTCTACCAGGAACGACCGCTGAAACTCTGGTTCAGCGCCGATCCCAAACTCTATTCCGATCCGGACGAAACCGAAGCCGACTTCCGCGCCCGGCTCAAACTGCTCCTGCGCGAAGAACGCGATCTGCAGATCGAAAAACTCCGCGCGAAATACGCTTCCAAACTTGAGACCATCCAGAACCGCATTCGCACCGCGGAAGAACGCGTTGCCCGCGAAGAGTCCCAGTACAGCGACAAAAAAATGAGCTCCTTCCTCTCCATCGGCACCACCATCTTCGGAGCCATCATGGGTCGTAAAATCGCCAGCGCGACGAACGTCCGCAAAGCCTCCACCGCGGCCCGCAGCGTCGGTCGCGCCGCAAAGGAATACGACGACATCGAACGCGCCCAGGAAGCCCTCAAAGTCCAGCAGCAGAAATACGAGGAACTCGAGGCCGAGTTCCAGCAGGAACTGGATGAGCTCGAAGCCCCCATCCGTCCCGAGGACCTCGAAATCGAAGAGTACCTCGTCCGCCCCCGCAAATCCGATCTGATGATCAACGAAGTCGCCTTCACCTGGCTCCCCTGGTCCGTCGACGAAGCCACCGGCATCAGCGAACCCCTCTACCAAAGGGACGTCCGTTAGGCGCCCCCGTCAGTCGGCTTGAGAACAACCTCACGATTTCCAGTTCCCTTCTGTTCCATTTCCCTGAACAGTTTGACCTTGATCGGCTCTTCCCGAACCGTAATTTATCGCAATTGTGCTTCGCGCGCGAGGCGGACGATGCGAGCACTGGAACACGACGCACCTGTGACTCAGATTCACCTGAATCGCCGTCGATTTTTCCAGTTTTTCACCAGCACAAACGGAACCGGTTCCCGATGACTCGTAGTATTTCAAATCATTTCGGAGCACTTTCAGAGCATTTCGCGCGACACTCACCAGCAACTCCCCCCCTTTCAAATCAGAATCAAAGCACAATTCCCCTTGACCCCCACACGCCATTCAACAAGATCACACAACATGACAACAAACAGCAAGCACCGTTTCTCGCCAGGCCAGGAATGAACAGCAGCCGAAGCAATCCACAACCGAGCCCCCCACCCCAAACCGTAGGGGCGGACCCATGTGTCCGCCCGCCTGGCGACTGTGGCTGCAATACAGACTCCCAAAGGAACCCCAACCAGCGACCAAACGAACCATTTTACGAAAAAGAAACTCACCCCTGTAGCTGAAAATCGTTAAGCTAAACAGAAAGAGTTTGTAAAAGCAGTATTAAAACCCAGTATTCGACTCCGGACACGTTTTCTGTCTCCGCGCAATAACCTGCCGGAAAAACTTTCAAAGGGACCACAAAACGTCTGTGCCAGAGATAAAAGCAACGCCAACCCCGCGGGCGGACACATGGGTCCGCCCCTACATGAAATATTTATCTTTCCCCCAGTTCCCGGGATTCGTTTTGATGTATTCTGTAATCTCGTGATACGCCTCTTCGTCACGAATAATGTGCTCGTAATAACTGCGTTGCCATAAACGTTTCAGAAATGCCTGCCAGTCCTGTTGTCTGACACCTTGCAGATACTCGTTTGTGGTCATTGTCTTGAACCACTGCATACATATAGCTACGGATGGAGAAGACGCTTCTGTTTCAACTTGATGATCAATCTGAATGATCCCATGAATATGGTTGGGCATTACGACCATTTCATGCAGTATGATCTGTGGATATTTCTCGTTCAGTTTCATCCACAATCGTTGAACCATTTTACCAGCTTGATTGGGAAACATGTTTCCGTCTTGAATGGTTCCGAACAGACATAGAGAGTGCTGAGTACAACTCGTCAGGAAGTAAAACCCCGACTGTGAATAATCATACCCCGCTAATCGAATCACCTTCCGGCGAGGCACGTTCATATTCACATCCATACGTAGGGGCGGACCCATGTGTCCGCCCGCCTGGCGACTGAGATTTCAATGCAGGCTCCCCAAGGAACCCCAGCCAGTTACTTTACGAAAAAGAAACCCAACTCTATAGCTGAAAATCGTTAAGCAGAAAGGAGGCGGCTTGCGGAAGAAGTCTTCAAAACCACGTATTCGGTTCCTGCCACCTTTTTCATCTCCGAATAGATCCTTAGTCGTCGATCCCGGTGTCTTCAGTGCCCACACCGAAGCCGTGAGGGTGGGACGACGGCACTTCCAGTACGTGCTTCCAATGTTGGATGAAGGTTTCCCCGTGCTCTGTTTCCAGGCGTTGCTTCTCCTCCTCCACACGCTTCAACACCTCCGGCCACCAGGTGGAATTGAGATAGGCCACGCGGCGGTCGTGTTCTTCGACAGAGATCCCCTCCTCATCAGGATCCAGCCCTTCCTGCTCAAAATTCATGTCCCGCCAATGATCGCCGGGGTGGGGAACAAACCCTTGCGTGTCATGAGGAAACTGGTGGTTATATGAATCCATGTGAGACTTGTGAAACATCGGAACCTCTCCTGTGCAATCCAGAATGCGAATCGAAGTAAAGTGCCTCACTCTATTGGAATCTTCTGCTCCAAAGTCTTCAATACTGAATGCCTGGTAGATCCGAAGAATTTCCGATGCAGAGTTGAGAAAAGGGAAGAATAAAGGGGTCCGGAATCTATAATAAAAGAGTCCGACACCTTTTACTGTCCGAATTCGTGGATTGCATGGCAAGAAGGTTTCTGGAGCGCGATTACGAAACCGAGCAGGAACGAATCTGGTTTGCCTGTCGATTCTGTTAGTATTCGTGACTTTTTGGAAAGGCTGATTTGATGAGTTATGTACTCGAAGGAATAGTTTTCCCCAAAAACGAGTCTGAGGTTCGAGTGACCATCCCTGACAGTACAATTGACTTCGATCAGTTAGCTCTTGATGACAACATCGTTATTTTAGCTCGACCGGGCAGACCGCAGTTCGATGAAGCCGTGTGTGAAGTTGCCGTTGATATCTCTAAAGTATTTGGTGAAGCAATGGTCGTTCGGTGGGATGATCGCATTGGTTTTAGAGAGAGCCGTGTTTACCGTGGCGGGAATCTCACGCATAGTTTCTCTGTTGACAATGAACTTTATGTAATGCTTGATGATGATGGGATGCCACTGCGAGATGGAGATATCTTTGAAGAATCAGAGCTTGATGAATATGAAGATGACGAGTTTGAGGTGTATCAGAATGCACTTGAGCTAGGTTGTGAAAACGCTGGTTTCTGCAGCTGGGTTGCACTTCATAGTTTCATTCAACGACAGGGATAGAGTTACTTTCTCGTTTTGGGAGACGAGGGAAGAATAAAGGAGTCCGGAATCTATAATAAAAGAGCCCGACAACTTTTACTGTCCTTTTCCCGTATTGTCCGGTTCTTCCGCTTTCTGTTCTTTCTTGCCTCCGGGCAGCATTTCGACGATCCGGTTGCGGATTGCTTTGACACCACGTTTGGTGAGTTCGCTGCCGGCTTCTTTTGGGGAAATACGAACTGTACGTTCTTCGACAATATCATCAGAGGAACCGGGCACACTGTCTGGCCCCCACGAACGTACGACGATCTCAGAACTTAACAACTCCTTGTCCACCCGCAGCACAATGGGTCGTTGCCACGCGTCGAGATCGCGTAGCATGCCTGGCATCGGATCCTTATCTTTTTTGTCTTGGATTTGCTGCATAAACGTATCAGCCAACTGTTTCACCTGGGAACGCGTCTCATTAACACGTCGTTCCTGATCTGCTCTGTGTTGTTTTTCACTCCGATAATGGAGATACCCAGGAAGCATCACGCATCCGGCCAGCAAGAATAATACAATCCACTTCAGGAATTCGAATTGTTTCGAATGGGTGGGCGTTGCTTCGTCCGTTTCCGAACTGTCGGCAGACGAGTTTGCTACCACGGAATCTATGGCACGTTCCTGCATCCGTTTCTTGAACTGCTGTGAAGCCGTAGAGATCCCTTGCGTCAGGGCCAGATAGACAAATTCCAGGGTCGCGGCGAGGATTTTCGTTACCCATTCCAGAAGCAGTATACCTAATCCTTCCAGAATGGCTAAAAGAATGACCCCGACCACGACCACGACAATAATAATGATGTATGTCATTAACCTGATTCAGTCTCTTGCGTGCAGGGCGACGAATTGCCAGAAAATGACAGTACCATTCGGACCTGACACCTTTTACTGTCTCTCTAGATAAGAATCCCATTTATCATTGGCAAATTGAATTCTCAAAACCTCAAGTCCCTCCAGAAAATGCGGATCAAACACCCCATTTTCAACCACATGCGATAAACACTCACTATCTATAAATTGATCAACCTGTCTCAGGCTGCCTTCACGAACATTTACTATTAATGCATCAACAAAGCGCTTACCCCACTCTTTTTCGAGTATCTGAATATTCGCGTCAAAATTATCTTCAGTAAAACACTGTGGTAACAAATAGATACTTTCCCAGGCAGCGAAATTGATATCATTGCATAATGTAATTAAATCATGCAGTTCATAGACACCTTTAAAAGGTTCAAAGCTTTTTTGAATATCATTCCAGTTAAAAATTTTCATTTCCAAATCTCCAACTCGAATTAATTCATTGTTGAGCCAACAGTTTCAAAGTTTATCTGTATCTTAATTGAAGCTTCATGCCAGATACCACTTTTATTATGGAGAGTGATGACAGCAGAATGACAAACAGGCGGAACTCTATCATTCCCCACAGACAAAACAACAGCGCAGCAGGTCCCGCTGCTCCAGCGGAACCTGCTCGGCTGAAAGTCTGCCTCTGACTGCTCTCCGGTTCGCCGCGGCTTACTTCACTACGAAGTTGATCAACCGGCCGGGAATCACGACTGCTTTCACAATCGTCTTGCCTTCCAGGTATTTGGCGATGGTCTCGTCCTGCTCCGCGGCCTGATCGGCGTTGAGTGAAGAGAGGTTTCCATTACCTTGGGCACAACATCTTCAACTATCCAGGGAAATGAAAGGTGCCCGGAACCATTTCTGATATCGCGACTGGTTCCTGACACCCTCTTTTATCCCGACGCTCACTGGAGAGTAACTCAGCGGCTCATCGACTGCGAGTTGATGATCTTGCTGACATCGCCCACTTCCAACGACAGGCTCTTCTGGCTGGGAGGAAACTCCTTGAATGTGTCGATGAACTCGGTCATCAGCGGGCCGACCTGGCCGATCAGCCAACTGCGGTTCTCGGCCCACTCATCGTAGCCACGGGCCTCGTGGAACCGCTCGAACGGATCAAGCTTCAGGTTGGTGATGATCGGAGTCGAGAGGCTCGGTTGTTCGGCTCGGAACCACCGCTCCTGGTCGACGAACAGCATCTTCCAGTCGCCGTAGCGAACGCCGTGGAACTTGGCCTCCGTGAAATAGAAGAACTCCTTCCGCTTCGTCTTGCCCTCGTTCAACAGCAGGTCGCTCTGGTCGTACCCGTCGAGGTGAACCTTGTAATTGCGGCCGCCGATCGTCTTGCCCTTCCTCAGTTCCCCCTTGATGTTCTTCTCGCCGACCCAGGCCATCAGCGTGGGAATCCAGTCTTCCATCGTCATGAATTCGCCGGTAGCGGTGCCGGCAGGAATGTGGCCCTTCCACTTGACGAGCATCGGGACGCGGAAGCCCCCTTCCCAGCCTCCAGCCCCTTTCTGTCCGTGGAAGGGGTGGTTGCCGCCATCCGGCCAGCTGTTACATGGAGCGCCGTTGTCGGTTGAGAACATCACGATCGTGTTATCTGCGACCTTCAGTTCCTCGAGCAGGTCGAGCAGTTCGCCCACGTCGTCGTCCATCTCCGCCATGCCGTCGGCGTAGAGGCCGTAGCCGGTCTTTCCCTCGTACTCCTTGTTGAGATTCGTACGGTAGTGCATGCGGGTCGTGTTGTGCCACACGAAGAACGGCTTGTCGTCCTTCACGGCCTCGCTAATGAATCGCTTCGACTCGACGAGCACCTCCTGGTCCAGGTTGCGTTGCCGCTCGCGTCCCCACGGGCCGAGGTCTTTCACATCCTGCGTGCCATCCGGCTTAGCCTTGGAGTGAATCACACCGCGCTGCTTCAGCTTACGGTTCTCCTGAACCTTCTCATCCTTTGGATAGTCGTACTGCTCGGGGTACTCGCCGGCGTTGAGGTGATAGAGGATGCCGAAGAACTCATCGAAGCCGTGATTCGTCGGCAGGTGTTCGTCACGGTCGCCGAGGTGGTTCTTACCAAATTGCCCGGTCGCGTATCCGTGGGGTTTCAGCATCTGGGCAAGTGTGGGGTCGCTCTCCTTAATGCCCTCCTTCGCCCCGGGAAGCCCGACTGTGCTGAGACCGGTCCGGATGGGGTACTGGCCGAGGATGAACGAGGCCCGCCCGGCCGTGCAGGAGGCCTGGGCATAGTGCCCCATGAAGATCATTCCCTCTTTAGCTAGACGGTCGATGTTCGGAGTCGTGCCGCCCATCATGCCACGATGATAGGCGCTGATGTTCCACATCCCGACATCATCGCCCCAGATGACAAGGATGTTCGGTTTATCAGCGGCACGGGCTTCAACCGTGGCTGAGAAAGTGGCCAGGAACGACAGCAGGAGGACAAGCAGGGATCTTGACAACATGGTATGCCTTTCGCGTTGGAGAATCTTCGCATCCATTTCGTTTATGCTTCAACCGGTCCGACCAGTTCAGATTACTTCACACAGGGTGGCCACGTTAGCTCGCACTACAATCATATTAGATCTTAGGCAGCGTTATCCACTTGAATACTGTGCATTTGAATAATTCAGCAAAAGTCAGCTGCCCGCGTTCCGTGGACCGGGCTATTAAAGGGGGGCACGTTTCTTTCATTTCCCCACAGCCGCAACAACAGCGCAGCAGGTCCCGCTGCTCCAGCGGAACCTGCTCGGCTGAAAGTCTGCCTCTGACTGCTCTCCGGTTCGCCGCCGCTTACTTCACCACGAAGTTGATCAACCGGCCCGGAATGACGACCGCTTTGACGATCGTCTTGCCTTCCAGGTATTTGGCGATGGTCTCGTCCTGCTCCGCGGCCTGCTGCATCGCTGCCTGGTCGGCATCGGCGGCTACCGAGATCTTGGATCGCAATTTTCCATTCACCTGCACCGGCACTTCGACCACCGATTCCTGCAGCAACGCTTCGTCATACTGCGGCCAGTCGGCGTAAGCCAGCGACTCGGTATGACCGAGGATGCTCCAGAGTTCCTCGGCGATGTGCGGTGCGAACGGGGAGAGCAACAGGAGGAAATCAGAGAGCACCGAACGCGAACGCGTCTTCTGCTGTCCCATCGCGTTCACGAATTCCATCATGCGGCTGATGGCCGTATTGAACGAGAGCTTCTCGATATCTGCGGACACGGCTTTGATGGTCTTGTGCAGAATCCGCAACTGTTCTTCGGAAGGATCTGCGTCGGTCACGCCCTCGTTCAACTGCAACTCTTCGGCACGTTCGTCGATGATCAACCGCCAGACGCGACCGAGGAATCGACAGACGCCGTCCACGCCGCTCATGCTCCAGGGCTTGGTCGCTTCGAGTGGCCCCATAAACATTTCGTACATCCGCAAGGAATCGGCACCGTACTCGTCCACCACAAAGTCGGGATTGACCACGTTACCTCGCGACTTCGACATCTTATGCGCGCGGCTGTTGACGAAGATCTCCGGTTCACCCACGAGCACGAAATCTTCGCCCGCTTTCTCTACCTGCTCTGATTCGAGTTTGATCGGCGTGGCTGGCTCACCTGAGTTCTTAATGGCCCATTTCGTGTCGGACTCATCCGATTCTTCTACGTCTTTCGCGGAGATCCAGGAGCCGTCGGCTTTCTGGAAGCCGGTCAACTCGACATCGCCGAGAATCATCCCCTGGTTCACGAGCTTCTGGAACGGTTCGGGGCAGGTCACATAACCGCGGTCGAACAACACCTGATGCCAGAAACGGGCATAGAGCAAGTGCAACACCGCGTGCTCGCCACCGCCGATGTAGAGATCGACGGGCAACCACTGTTTTTCAATCTCGGGATCGATAAACCGCTCTCCGTTTTTCGGATCGGCATACCGCAAATAGTACCAGCAGGAGCCCGCCCATTGCGGCATGCTGTTGACTTCCCGCATCAGGCGCGTGCCGTCCGCGTCGGTTTTGTACAACCACTCTTCAGGGGCGACAGACAACGGCGGCTCCGGAGTGCCCGTCGGCTTGAATTCCTTCAACTCGGGAAGTTCGACGGGCAAATTCTCCGCCGCCTCGGCCCGCATCAATCCGGTGATGTTGCCGTCCGCATCGAGCTCATGCCAGATCGGGAACGGCTCGCCCCAGAAGTGCTGACGACTGAAGAGCCAGTCCCGCAACCGGTAATTAACGGCCCCTTTGCCCACGCCCTGACTGACGAGGTCCGCGGTAATCTGTTTCTTGAAGTCAGCCGTCGGCGTGCCGTCAAAGGCCCCTGAGTTGATCGCCGTCCCGAACCCGGAGAACGGCGTGCGTTTCTGGCCGTCGATTTCGGCTTCGAGCGCCTGTTCGTCTTTGGAGGGAGTATAATCCGCGGGCGGTTCGACCACCGCGATGATCTGCAAATCAAATTCCACCGCGAATTCCCAGTCGCGCAAGTCGTGCGCAGGAACCGCCATGATCGCACCGGTGCCGTAGCTACTCAAGACGTAGTCCGCAATCCAGACCGGAACCCGCGTTCCATTCACCGGGTTGACCGCATAGCTGCCGGTAAAGACGCCCGTCTTCTCCTTGGCGAGATCGGTCCGGTCGAGATCACTCTTGAGGGCCGCCTGTTTGCGATAGGTGTCGACGGCTGCCTTCTGATCGGCTGAGGTCAAACGATCCACGAACGGATGCTCGGGCGCCAACACCATGTAGGTAGCCCCGTACAACGTATCCGGGCGGGTTGTGTAAACCCGCAACACGTCGGCTTCCTGGTCTTCCGGAAAGCCTGCTGAGCGACGCTTCGCTTTCCAGTTGTCAAATTCCGCATAGACGTCTGCTTCCGGGTCGCCCGAGCCGATAAAGAAATCGACCTCGGCCCCTTCACTGCGGCCAATCCAGTTGGTCTGGAGCGACTTGATCGAATCGGACCAGTCGAGACCTTCGAGCCCGTCCACGAGACGATCGCCATACTTGGTGATTCGCAACATCCACTGCCGCAAGGGAACCCGCTCGACCGGATGGCCGCCCCGCTCGCTCTTGCCGTCGATGATCTCTTCATTCGCCAACACGGTTCCCAATTTCGGGCACCAGTTGACCGGCGCTTCATGCTGGTAAGCGAGGCGCTGACGATCCTGGTAGCGGCGGACCGCTTCTTCGCCCGCGGCCTGCACTTTTTCAGGAATCGGCAATTCGCTGATCGGACGGGCCCGCCCCGTGCGTTCTTTTCCGTCCGGTCCGGTCCACTTGCATTCGTTGTCGAACCAGGAATCGAACAACTGGAGGAAAATCCACTGCGTCCAGCGGAAGTAATCGGGATCGGTCGTGGAGAATTCACGACTCCAGTCGTAACTGAAGCCGAGCATCTTCAACTGGCGGCGGAAGGTGTCGATGTTTTTCTGCGTCGTAATCCGCGGCGGGGTACCGGTTTTGATCGCATGCTGTTCCGCGGGCAAGCCGAAGGCGTCCCAGCCCATGGGGTGCAAGACCTGCTTCCCCTGCATGCGGGCATGACGACAGACGATATCGGTGGCGGTGTAACCTTCCGGATGCCCCACGTGCAAGCCATCGCCCGACGGATAGGGAAACATATCGAGAACATACAGCTTGTCTTTCCCTTCAACAAAGTCTCCCGTTTTGAAGGTTTCGTGCTGGTCCCAATAGGCTTGCCATTTGGTTTCAATCCGCTTGGCGTCATAGCGAGGCATGGTATCCGGTCTTCCTGATTCGTTGGGCACTCGGGCCCGGTCAAAGATTTAAAATTCAACAGCCTGGAAACGTTTTCCCGGTCGTACAGGGTAACAGACAGACAGGTTGGCTGTCAGTGATATCTACAAGAATAGAGTAAGTTTAGCTATCCTCGGAAACTTTGCAATTCTGCCTGTTTTTGAGATCGAGGGTTTCTTTACAGTCCTCGATTTGTCAAAATGGACGGGCTTAGAATCCGCCCCAGAACAATCCGATTTTTGACACTTAGACTGTGTCCAGTTTTACTGTAGCGTCTCCAGGACCGTTTGGACCGAGTAGATTAATTTGAAAACGCTATGGTTAAATGCGACGCGATCTAGAACACGGCTCAGACCGGGAGTAAACATAATGGCAGTTCCTTCAGAGACCCAATTCAACCAGGAAACCAGCAGACGCGAATTTCTGAAATCAGCCTCCCTGGCCGGTTTCGGTGCCCTCGCAGCAGGTTCTTTGATCACAGACACAGTTTTGTCCGCCGGTGTTCAGAAAAAAACGGCTCCCGAACATCTGAAACTGAGTCTGGCCGCCTATTCTTTCAACCGGGATCTGCAGAAATACTGGCCCACGCCCCGCAAACGCAAAACCCCCGCTACCATGGATATCATGGATTTCGTGCGCTACTGCGGCGAGCTGAAACTGGATGGCTGCGAGTTGACCAGCTACTACTTCCCCAACCCGGTCAGTGAAGACTACCTGAAAGAGACGAAAGACCTCGTCGGCTCTCTGGGTATGGAAGTCTCCGGCACCGCCATCGGTAACGACTTCTGTCTGCCGGTAGGCAAAGCCCGCGATGAACAGCTGGAAATGACCCGCAACTGGATCGACTACGCCGCCATTCTGGGTGCGCCCGTCATCCGGATTTTCGCCGGTCGTGTTCCCAAGGGTGGCAACGAAGCAGAAGCCATCAAGATGTGCCAGAAAGGGATTAACGAATCGCTGAAGTATGCGGAACAGAAAGGCGTCAGCCTCGCGTTGGAAAATCATGGCGGCATTACTTCCACCCCGGAACAGATGATGCGGATTATTGATGGCATCAACAAATCGCCCAACTTTGGCGTGAACTTCGACAGCGGTAACTTCCGCACCGAACATCCCTACGCAGACCTGGAAAAGATCGCTCCCCTGGCGATCAACGCCCAGATCAAAGTCGAAATGGGTGCCCGTGGGGAAGAAAAACCGGCCGACATTCCCCGGATCGTAAAAATTCTCAAGGACGCAAACTACAAGAACTTCATCGTCCTGGAGTATGAAGCCGATGAACCACCCAAAGAAGCAATTCCCGGCTACATCAAGCAGCTGCGCAAGCTGATTTGAAGGTACTCGTTCCGCCTTACCCCATCAGGTCGCATGAGACGCCATCATGGATGAAACCGATCCGCAACCCAATGAAAATAAATCAGGCCGCTCGTTCCTGGGGAATCAACTTCCTCTGGAGCGGGAGACCTGCATCTTTATTCTGGTCAATGCACTGGATGTGTTTATGACCTACCTGCTGCTGGTCACCGGAAGTTTCCGCGAGTCCAACCAGTTGGCCAACTACTTCATCGCCCATTGGGGCATCCGGGGGATGGTCTACTTCAAGTTCTCCCTGGTCGCCGTGGTGACGGTGATTGCCCAGATCGTGGCCCGCAAAAAGATGGAGACCGGTCGCAAGCTGTTGAACTTCGGCTCATTGATCGTCGCGGGCGTCGTCATCTACAGCTTCGTACTGCTGATGCGCTCGGGCTACCTGTTTAAATAACGAGGCTCTAAGGCAAGCGAACCAGGCCCGCCATCAGGAGTGCCGCCGTCTCGATCCGCAGGATGCCCGCGTTGATTTGAACCGCCTGTGCCCCAGCGTCCTCCGCTGCCTGAACTTCTTCAGCAGAAAAGCCCCCTTCGGGTCCGATCAGAATCACAACACCGGCTGCGGACGCTTCCGGTCCAGACAGATTCCGTTCCGTCCACGCGACTCCCTGCGGATCGGCGATCAGCAGTTGCTGCTCTGCCGGGTCGATCTCCTTGAGGAAGTCGCTCAACGCCTGTAACGGGGCCAGCTCCATCAGTCGAATCTGGCCCGACTGTTTCGCGGCAGACACGATCGTCTGTTGTAATTTTTTCAATCGGTTCTCACCCGGGTCGACGCTGCTTCGTTCCGTGGTCAGGGGCACGAGCCTGGTGACGCCCAGCTCGGCTGCTTTTTCGACCAGCCAGCGAAAGCGGTCTCCCTTGGGAACCGCGGTCGCCAGAATCAGGGGAACCTGTGTCTCAGCCTCGATTTCGTGACGACGCACCACCTTGATATCGACCGTTTTCCGACCTGTTTTCTCAATCTGCCCCTCGGCTTCGATTCCGGTACCGTTAAACAGCAGGACCTCATCCCCCACCTTCATCCGTAAAACGTGCAGCAGATGATGGGCCTCGCTCCCGTCCAGCTGGAGGAGCGCGTCGTCCAAAGAACCTTCATAAAAAAAACGGTGCGTCATGAATGTTTCTCAAGAAATCACTGATCGAAGAAGAGGCGGTACGGCTTTAATTTACGCAAGTTGAGGAAAATGAACTCAGCAGCCACGGTTCGGTCATGCCGATAGTAGTCATTGGCCGATTTTAACAATAAGGCAGGATTCCGTAACAGCGGGACCAGAGAATCTGAGCAAATCTGTTCAAACATCATTTTCATCGGGTCAACTTCAATCATGTACTACGACTTCTGGAATTTGTCACAGGCACCCTTTTCTCAACAACAGGATCTGGCGCTGTTCTTTGAAAGTGAACTCCATGAAGAGGCCCTGGCCCGTCTGCTGTTCGTGGCAGAGGAACAGAAAAAATGCAGTCTGTTTAGCGGTCCTTCCGGCACCGGAAAGTCACTCACATTAAAAGCCTGCCAGCAGATTCTGACCCGCAGTTCCTGTCAGTGTGAATACCTGGACCTGCTGGGACTCGGAGAAGAAGAGTTTCTCTGGCAGCTCTGTGCCCAACTGCGTCTCGGCCCTGCCCATGAGACCCCACTGCCTCAACTCTGGAGACAGCTCACCGACTGTCTGACCGGCATGCAACTCACCCAGGGTCGACTCCTGCTGCTGCTGGATCACGTTGATCTGAGCCGCCTGGAAGCACTGCACGCCGTCGAGCGTCTGTTGCACACCGGCAATCAGCAGTTCCCCAGTCTCTCTCTGGTGCTGACGATGGACGAAACCAGCTCGCCCCAGGCAGAGCGTGCCGCACAGATTTCCGATCTGTCGATCGAACTGACGGCACTGGATTCGGAAATGACCGAAAATTATATTCAGCATCGCCTGAGCCTCTCCGGTTGTGCCGACTCGGTCTTCACCACAGATGCGATTAAAGAAATTCACCGGTCCACACACGGATTCCCGACCCGGATCAATCAAATCTGCGATCTGGCACTGCTCGCCGGATATGAACAGAATCTGAACGAAATCGACGCCGAAGTGATCCGCAGGGCACAACGTGAAATTAATGGTGCACCTGCACACGTCAACCGCATTTCCGAAGCCATCCAGGGTGTATAGAATAAGGGCAGACAAAACAGCCCCTTATTCTTTCACAGAAACCCTGACGCATCATGCACATCTGCCTGTTTGACATTGATGGTACGCTTATTGACTCCGGCGGCGCCGGTCAGCATTCAATTCTGCACATGCTGGAAGACGAATTTCAGGTCTCCGCCCCCATTGAGGGCATCCCGACGGCCGGCCGTACCGATCACTCGATCATGGTCGATCTGTTTGAATACTTTAAAATCGAAAACACCAGCGCCAACCGCAAGCGTTTCGAAGCCGGTTATCTCAGGCTGCTCGCTTCCAATCTGAAGACGCGCCAGGGACGCGTGCTGCCGGGCATCCGCGATATTCTGGATACCCTGGCCGAACACGAGCATGTCGACCTGGGTTTATTGACCGGAAATTTCGAGCAGGGTGCACATCAGAAACTGACGCATTACGATCTGCACCACTTTTTCGAATTTGGTGCCTATGGCGATCATCACGCGGACCGCAACGATGTCGCCCATGAAGCGATCCGACAGATTCAACTGCGGCATGCTCCCGAGCTGTTGACGCAGGCGACCATCTGGGTCATCGGCGATACCCCGAGTGACATTACCTGTGCCCGGGCCATCGGTGCCCAGGTCATTGCGGTCGCCACCGGCGTCTATCCCCTCGAAGAACTGGAAAAGTGCAAACCCGACTACCTGTTCGCACACTTCGAAGAGATCCAGCCGGTCCTCTCGCTGTTCGCACCACCTTCGGTGACATTTTAGAACAGCGTTTTCTGTTCGCGGATCGGCTCGATGCATTCGGGGGAATCGTTGGCCACCCGATTCACGAAGGAACTGACCGGGTAAGCCTGCATCTCGTCTGCAGGATAGGTCTGCAGCAGAGTTTCCAGCTGCGGGATCGGCGTGGTGTCGGCACTCAGCCATTTGCGATACTGCTCCGGTCTCAGGATTACCGGCATCCGCGGATGAATGCCTTCCAGCAATGAATTGGCAGCGGTCGTCAACACACTGCAGGTTTCCAGTTCGCTGCCGTCCGGACTGCTCCACTGTTCCCACAATCCAGCCATCGCAAACAGGGGTTCCTCACTCAGACGCACGCACATCGCCTGTTTGGAACGATTGCCGGCACTCTTCCACTCATAAAACCCATTCGCAGGAATCAGGCAGCGACGGTAACGGAATGCGTTTTTAAACGAAGGCTTTGAAGCTGCGGTTTCCGAACGGGCGTTGATCATCGCCTGTCCCGGCTGCGGATCTTTGGACCACGCGGGAATAAAACCCCATTGAAAATGCCGGACCTCGAGCTCCGCACCAGCATTCGTTATCGCCAGCACGGGCTGGGAAGGAGCGATGTTATAGCGCGGGGAAACCCGCGGAAATGACACCATCTGAAACAGCCGCTTGATTTCTTCGTCAGGCGAAAACAGGAAAAAACGGGCACACATGCTGGATACGCTCTTCACTCTTTTGAAACAGGAAAGGCGGGACAATGGTTGACACCAGAGCCTGTTATCTTAAATGATGAGGACCACAAGTGCTATTCAGAAACCGGGCACGACAGAAACTCACACACGCGGAAGGATCAAACAGCATGAGCCAGTTACGCACCATCGGCAAAACAGACATCCAGATTACCCCCATCGCCATGGGCTGCTGGCCCATCTCCGGGGTCACCAGCGTGGATGTCACCGAAGAGGCCAGCCTGGCCACGCTCCAGGCCGCGTTGGATGCAGGCATCAACTTCTTTGACACCGCTTACTGCTACGGATACGACGGCGAGAGCGAAAAACTGATTGCCAAAGCCCTGGGGGAGAAGCGGGACCAAATTGTTATCGCTTCCAAAGGGGGCATCCACTGGGAAGACCGCAAACAGGTCCGCGACGCCTCCCCCGCCCGTATCATACAGGAATGCGATGAGAGCCTGCAGCGGTTGAACACCGACCGCATCGATCTGCACTACCTGCATGGCCCCGATCCGGAAATCCCGGTCGGTGAATCTGCAGCTGCGTTCAACGAGCTGCTGGAAGCGGGCAAGATTCGCTCCGTCGGCGTCTCCAACTTTACGCTGGAACAGCTGCAGGAGTTTCATGCAGTCTGCCCGATCTCCGCTTATCAGCCCCGCTATAACATGCTGCAGCGGGACATCGAACTGGATCGCCTCCCCTGGTGCAGAGACAACGAGGTTTCGGTGATGGCGTACTGGCCTTTGATGAAAGGTCTGCTGGCCGGCAAGCTCGCGCGGGATCATCAGTTCGATCCACAGGACGGCAGACAGAAATATCCCATGTTTCATGGAGCAGAATGGGAGAAGAACCAGGACTTCCTGGATGAACTCCGCACGCTTTCCACCGAATGGGAACACTCGATTGCAGAGATCGTCATCCGCTGGACAATCCAGCAGTCCGGCATCACATGTGCCTTATGTGGTGCCAAACGTCCGGAGCAGATTCAGGAAAATGCGGAGGTGATGAAATTTGAACTCTCGGAATCACAACTGGAGACCCTTGATCGCCTGATTGCAGAGCGCGGGCCGATCCAATCCTGATCGGGAGTTCCCGTCAGGAGACACTAAGGGAGTGTCAATCCTTCACGAATGGAATAGCGGGCCAGCTCGACACGGTCGTGGATGCCCAGCTTATGCATGATCCGATACTTGTGACTGTCGATCGATTTTTCCGACAGGTGCATCGACCGGGCCACTTCTTTCACGCTTTTCCCGCGTGCCAGATGCCGCAGCACTTCGATCTGACGTGAAGTCAAAGAAGTCAGCATGCTCTGTGACTGAATCGAGTAGCGGTTCCTTTTCTGATCGTAAACCAGACGTTCCTGGACCGATTGGGAGAAACAGTATTCGCCACGAGAGGCCTTCTTGATCGCATGGATCAGCGATTCAATCGGTTCTCCTTTGAGCAGATAGCCGACGGCATTCACTCGTAATGCCAGCTCAATGAAGATGTCTGACAGATAACCTGTCAGGAAAATCATTTTGGTATTCTTGAGGCGGGAGGTGATTTCCTCAGCAATGTCAAACGAGCCGCGTCCTGGCAGTTCGACATCCAGAATGACGACGTCTGGTTCTGTTTCCAGAATGAGTGATAACCCTTCATCCGCATTAGTCGCTGTCCCCACGACTTCGATCTGGGTATCTCTGTGAAAGCGTGATACCAGTGAATCAACCAGCATTAAGTGGTCGTCCACCAGGACAATTTTAATTAGATCAGTGGAAGTTAACATGCTGGGCCCCCGAGAAAAGAAATGATTAGATATCAATAAACTGAACGGTTCAATCTAATTTCTGACTTGTATCTGGATGTATAACTCCTTCCAGAAAATCTCTACATTGTTTGGATAGTTCCAGTACGTCGCTCGCCGCAGTGTCAACCAGAGGCTCCAGATCCTGCAGGACGACTGCCAGTTCCGGTTCCAGCTGGCTGGAGGGTAATCCCGCCAGGTGCTCGTGTTGACACTGTAAAATGGTCAGGAAGTTATTTAATCGATGGCAAGTTGTGCGAACATGCTGCGCAAAATCGACCTGTTCTTGATTGATAGAATGAGACATTAGATTTGAACACTTTGAAAAGTGGGTATCTAGATATTTATATCAGCACCAAAGTAAACTGTACTGCACTTCTTTCTGTTTTTGAATACTGAAAAAATCAAGTTCAGTGAACGAGATGTGAAAACTGAAGTTTTTCAGTTGGAAATGAGCTTATTTAGTAGGTGAAAACCACTACTCCCAATGCCTGCGATCATATCGTAAACGATTTATGTTTAATGGCTCAATAACAATTTTTTTGTTTTTGGAAATACCAGAGATTCGGTTGTGCGAATTCCGACGATTATCGCCTTTCCTGCCTGTAAACAGGCGTTTTCTTCCTCTTATTAAGAAATGACTCTTCGCGGTCACGTTTCTGCCTGATGCGTAAAGGCTTCTTTGATTTTCCTGCGACGCGAATCTGTGCCGTCAGGTATCTCCCTCCACATGCATTCTACCAATAAGGAGGGATTTCACTGCTTTTATCCGGGGGGTGTTTGCGAGATATTCGTTACAGCCGTCAAACCCGGAAATGTTGCCTGCGGGTCGAGTTTTTTCTCATGAATCCGATGTTGATATTTTAGCACATCTGATTTTCCGTGATCTATGTTCTAAATGCATACTCACATGACAGTCTCAGTTCCCCGTTTGACCGATGTGGAAGCGACATGGTCAAGCACTCCAGGGGCACTGATTTTAAGAGAATAATATTTCGTACCACATCGCAACGGAATCGGGCCCTCTGTGATCGATTCTGAAGAAGCAGGAATTTGAGAATGACATCATCTCCAACCCTCAGTAAATCTGAACTCACTGCCGAATTTGTGAACCCGATCATCAGTTCCACGATTTCCGTTTTTGAAATGATGCTGGGTTGCACACCCAAACGGACCGGTCTGAGTTTAAAACAGGACGTGATCCCACAACACGAATTGAGTGCCGTCATCGGTATCTCCGGAAAGGCAGCCGGCACGCTGGTGTTGAGCCTGTCCGAAAGCGTTGGTAAAGGCGTGCTGGACCGCATGCTCGGAATCACGGCTGAAGAAATCAACGACGAAGTCTGTGATGCTGTATGTGAACTCGCCAACATGATTGCCGGTTCTGCCAAGGCACAACTGGAACACCTGGAAGCTTCCATCAGTATTCCGAACATCATCACCGGGAAAGGTCATACCGTCCATTACCCGTCTAATGTGTCGC
Source organism: Gimesia chilikensis (assembly GCF_008329715.1). Classification (GTDB taxonomy): domain Bacteria; phylum Planctomycetota; class Planctomycetia; order Planctomycetales; family Planctomycetaceae; genus Gimesia; species Gimesia chilikensis. The sequence continues at coordinate 231,456 of NZ_VTSR01000008.1, forward strand.
CGATCTGTATCGCCTTTGATTCAGAAATCGGAGCGTTCTCTATCGAAGCAGGCTTCTCTGATCGATAGATCCACCACTGATTAAACTCTGTTTTAACTCGCCAAACAACTTTAAATATAAGAGGCCAGTCCGATGAAAGTTTTACTCGTAGACGATTCAGGAACAATGAGAACTATCCAGAAGCGCTGTCTGTCGAAACTGGGTATTGAAGACGTTACTGAAGCAGAAGATGGGGTTCAGGCTCTGGAGCACTTTATCAACAACCAGTTCGATATCGTACTCAGCGACTGGAACATGCCTAACATGGACGGTTTACAGCTGCTGAAAGAAATCCGTCAGCGGAATAAAGACATTCCCGTCATCATGATTACCACCGAAGCTGAACGGGCACGTGTGGTGACTGCCATCCAGGCTGGTGTTTCAGATTACCTGGTGAAGCCGTTTACTCCCGACAGCTTGAAAAGCAAGCTGGAACGTTGGGTTACCTCGCATGCCTGAGGCTCATTGAGCAGTCAGGTTACCAGACTGTGAAAAAATCGGTTCACAGAATATTGCCCAGGCAGGCAGGGCAAACTCTGTTTTAAATAGAATGACTGCAGCCAGACTGATTAAAAATTCCTTGAAGGTCGTCACACATGATTTCTCCTGAAAAAATCTGGTCGTCGGATCAATTACCTACCCTACCCGCCGTCGCAGTTAAGTTGCTGGACCTGTCTAAAGATCCGGACACTGATATCAAAGATGTCATCGAGACCATCAAGGCTGACCCTGCAATCACAGCCAAAATCCTCAAGGCCAGTAACTCGTCCTTCTTCGGGCTGCGATCCGAGTGCAAGGGCATCGAACGGGCCGTCCCTCTGCTGGGAACCATGGTGGTTACCTCGCTGGCGCTGAGCTTCTCGCTCTCCGAAGCAGCCATCACACAGGGTCCCCTGAAGTCACGCTACGACTCTTACTGGAAACAATCGATTATCCAGTCTGCCGCCGCCGAGTTACTAGCAACCCGACTGGGTAACGAACTCAAATACGACAGCTTCCTCATCGGACTCCTGCAGGATATTGGGCACCTGGCCATGCTCCGCTCGATTCCCAATGACCTGTTGCCCGTACTCGAACAGGCTGAAACGCAGCAGCGTGACATGTCTGTAGTCGAAACAGAAGTCCTGGGAATCAACCATACAGAAGTCGGCGTGAAAATGATGGAACGCTGGCAGATGTCCGAACAGTTCCAAATCGCCATCGAACATCATCACGACACATTCGAACAATTAAAGGCCCTCCAGTCCGATCCCAACTTTAACCTGATCATCATCATCTCTGCTTCGGCAGCCATTGGTGATTACTTCTGCTCCCCCAATAGCGGTCTGGCATTACAGCGACTGCAACAGTTGATGGCAGAGTTCTACAACATGCCCATTGATGATCTGCACGGGTTCCTGGAAGAGGTCAAATTCCGCTTTGAAGAGGCCGCCCAGATTTTCCAGGTCAACATGGATGACATCGAATCGCCTTATGAAATCATGGCCAAAGCCAACGAACAACTGGTGCAGTTGACCATGAAAGCCCAGGTCGATTCCACGCAGGCTTTCGCCCGCCAGGCTGCCATCGAAGAGCAGAAAGTAAAACTGGAATCCGAAAACAAACAGCTGCAAAGCAAAGCGATTCACGACCCGCTGACCAAAACCTACAATCGCAGCTACTTCAACGAATACTTCGAAAAAGAACTGCATCGCTGTGCCCGCTCTGCCCAGCCGATCGGAATCATTTTCTCCGACATCGACCGCTTCAAAAGTCTGAACGACACCTACGGCCACCAGTTCGGTGACCTGGTCCTGCAGCGGGTTGCCAAAGTCGCCAGTGAGTCTACACGACGCTCTGATATCTTCTGCCGCTACGGCGGTGAAGAATTCGTCATCATGGTGAATAATCCCTCTGAAAACGGAATCCATGAACTCGCGGAACGTCTGCGGAAACTGATCGAAAACGAAGTGATTGAGTTCGAAGGCAAACGCGTACCTGTTACCGCCAGCCTGGGTGCCGTAGTTGGGATCCCTCCTCGCGACATGACCGGCTTCGGAGAACGCCTGATCGCAGAAGCGGACGAAGCCATGTATAACTCGAAAGAGAATGGCCGGAACCAGGTTCACGTACGCTCGATCATCAGCCAGGAAGACAACGAGCTGCAGAAGCTGGTCAAACGCAGCCGCTTCAGTCGCTGGCTGGTTACCAAGAAAATCTTTGATATCCCGACCATTTCCAAAGCACTCTTGAAGTGCCCTCAACAGGAAACACAGACGAAAATCGGTGAACTGGCAGTCAATGAAAAACTGCTGACCAGTAACCAGGTCACAGAGATACTCGAAGCACAGCAGAAAAATGGACAGCGATTCGGGGAAATCGCCATTCAGAGGCAGCTGCTCACCCGTGAGCAGGTGGCTTATCTACTCGCGATACAGATCGAACCGCCGATCGTTCTGGGGAAAACGCTGATCTCGCTGGAAATGCTGCAAAGTGCAGAGACAGCGGAGCTGGTAAAGCTGTATCTGTCGGAATTCAAAGCCAGTGCGGCTCCGATGGAAGAACGCCGCAGTGAATTCGCAAATTCATAAATTCAATTTGTGAAATCCTGCCGACGTGGAAGTTGTACACAGGGTCGGTTCCTGCCATAATCCCGAGTTGACCACACGCCAGTTAGCAAGCTGAGCTCTTGTTATCACCGTTCTACATGAAAACGGATTTTCGCGCTTTAACCCATTTTTTCATAATCCCCAAGTAACGGAGGGCGATTGAGATGAACTTAATCGCTGATACATACGCGCAACTGGAAGCAACCTCATTTGTGGCCACGACTGAACAACCTCACGAGGAACATCATGGCCATGCCGAACCTCCCGCCTTTTATAGTGTAATTCCGTTCGCCGCACTTTTGCTGTGTATCGCTTTTCTACCACTGATTCATAAGACGGAAGAGTGGTGGGAACATAACAAAAACCGGTTTCTGGTCGCAGTCAGCCTGGGGCTGGTGACCCTGCTCTATTACACATTCCTTTACGGACACGGCGTCGTCGATCATGGCACACACGAGCTGTCAGCTCCCGGGTTCCCTGCTGCCGTCGTGGTCCTCAAGAATGCGATCCTCGGGGAATACATCCCCTTCATCGCCCTCTTGTTTTCCCTGTATGTCATCAGTGGCGGCATCGCGTTCAACGGCCATCTGGTGGGACGACCGATTCTGAATACGGGCATCATCGCCATCGGTGGCGCGATCGCCAGCTTCATCGGGACCACAGGCGCCGCCATGCTCCTGATCCGTCCTTTGCTGAAAGCGAATGCCAAACGTGACTATGTGGCTCACACGGTGATCTTTTTCATCTTTGTCGTCTGTAACACCGGCGGCTGTCTGCTCCCCATCGGTGACCCGCCCCTGTTCCTGGGCTTTTTAAGAGGCGTCCCCTTTACCTGGACGCTGACGCTCTGGCCCGAGTGGCTCGCCATGAATGGCATGCTGCTGGCCGTTTATTTTGCCTTCGACACCGTCCGCTATCGCAAAGAAAACAAAGCCAAGGTGGAAGCCGTTCCGGAAGATCCAGAACCTTTCGCACTTAAAGGGGGCATCAACTTCCTCTGGCTGCTGATGGTCATCTTCTGCGTCGCACTGCTGGACCCCTCCAAAACGGTCCCGGGTACCAGCTGGAGTGCACCTCACTTTTTCCGTGAAGGCTGCATGTTTGCCCTGGCAGGCATTTCCCTGCTCACAACTTCAAAAAGTATTCGCGAGCAGAACTCCTTCAATTACGAAGCCATCGTCGAAGTCGCCGCCCTGTTCGTCGGTATTTTTATCTGCATGCAGGCTCCCGTACAGATCCTGAATGTCTACGGTGCCTCGCTGGGCATTGATTCCCCGGCGAAGTTCTACTGGGCCACAGGCACGCTCTCCAGCTTCCTGGATAACGCTCCGACCTATGTCGTCTTCTTTGAAACGGCCAAATCTGCGGGCGGCAGTCCTCCCATGGTTGCCGGCGTCAGTGAAATCGAGCTGGTTGCCATCAGTTTGGGAGCCGTCTTCATGGGAGCCATGACCTATATCGGCAATGGTCCCAACTTCATGGTCAAAGCGATCGCCGAAAAGAACAACATTCGCATGCCCAGCTTCTTTGGCTACATGTTTTACAGCTGTCTGTTCCTGTTACCACTTTCAATTCTGCTGACGATCTTCTTCCTGTAAGCAGACGGAAACCGGAACCGCAATCAGCGCAAAATAAAACAGGCAGTCCAGGTTTTTACACCCGGACTGCCTGTTGTTTTATTACATCTGGAATCAAGTTCTGATGTCCGCGTCGCTTACTTTTTCTTAGCAGCGGTCACCTTCTTCAGAACATACTTCCGGGCCTCAGGCTGATTGATCTCATAGATCTTATCTTCCAGGGCTTTCGCAGCTGCTTCACTCTCCTGGATCACACGATCCTGGTCGGCCAGGCGTTTGTCCAGCTCTGCCAGCTTTGCCACCGTTTTTTCATCCTTCTGATCTCCCTGTGCGTCCAGTTCCCGCTTCATCCGGGCATACACCTGGAACACCCGCCAGGTGTTGCGTTTGTTCTTCACGGGGCCGTCATTGCGTTCCTTGTTCAACAACGCGACCTGCATGGCCTGCTGGTACTGAGGTGTCTTCGGATTTCCCTGCAGTTCTACATGCCGGGCCAGGGTCGTATTGGAGTATTGTCCCACGACTTCCCCATCGATAGACAGTTCGTACCGGCCGGGGGGCAGGTCATGGATCGACAGCGATTCCTGACTCATCCGATGCCCCAGTTTCGTCAACTCTGCGCCCAGCTTCGCTTCAGCGGGCACCACCCAGGGCAGGCTGTCAGCCAACCAGGTGAAGGAGACGCCGTCGTCTGAAAATTTTAGATCAGACAGCTTACCGCCACGCGCTGTCGAGGTGGCCTCACCGTTGGCTTTTTTACTGACGGTGATCCGCGAAACCTGTCGTTGCACGTTCATATCAGACAGCAGGGCAAATGCCATCACCACCTGTCCCGGCGCATCGGGATGCACGGCGTCCCTGATGATCGTGAACTGAGGATTTTTCTGACGTTCCGCAATCGTGATGTTATTCAACGGTCCATACATGTCCACAAACCCGAAGCCTGATTCGGCAGCAACTTCACGCAGCCAGGTTCCATAGTACGCCAGAACCGAGTTATACAGCTCCACCGAAGCCGGATCCCGCGGGCGTTTTCCCATGCGGGCCGCCCGGGCGTCAAACATGGTTGGCGTCATCAGGATCGGAGTCGCACCAATGCCTTCAATCTTGCTGATCAGCTCTTTCATGTCATCATAGTAGGTCTTGAAAATCTCATCATTGAAGGGCTGATAGCGGCCGTCGTTCATTCCCAGCAGCACTGTCACATACTTGGGATGATAGGCGGCGACGTCCCGGTCAAAACGAGCCAGGGCATCCCAGGCCTTGGCCCCACCCACGCCGGCATTATGAAACTTCAGACGCATTTTCGGATAACGGGTGTAAAAGAAATCTTCTACATACTGAGTGTAGAGACACTGATGCGTAATACTGTCTCCCAGGAAAACAATGGAATCGCCGGTCTGCAATTCCATCTTGGACAGCGGCGCTTGATGCGTCTTCTGCTCCGCTTCCTGAGCGGATAAAAGCGAAGTAGCCTGCAGCAACAGACAGACTGCCGCCAGGCGGATCAGTTGATAGCTGATCTTCGGATATTTCATGATGTTTCCCCTGCGTAAAGGTTCTCTGGAGTGTCAACGCGTCAGTATTGTTGACGAAAAGCATTGTTCATTTCGTCTAATGTCCCCTGAGTCACATCGATTTGCAAGCATCATCCCAGACGTCCCTCAGTTTTTCCTGGAACAGAAAACAGACGGGTATTCAGGTGTGCTTACTCGCGGACTTTCATGCCGGGAGGATAAGCCAGGGGACTGGGATCGGCGGGCTGTAATTTCAATCGTTCCGCAGTCTGTCGATCGAGGAAGACCGCAGCCGCCTGGTCGGCAAAGACCAGCATCCAGCCCGGATTTGCGGCCATTCCCATGATTTCATTCCGGGAATAGCGACTGTCGAGAATCACCGCCGGTAACTGGCCATTCTCATCCTGCAGCAAATAGGCCCAGTCGGTACTCCCCTGCATCATCTGCTGTTTGATCTGCTCGTACCATTCAAACGTCTGCTGGCTGTTGACCTCCAGACGTCCGTCAAAGAACACTCGCTTCTCGGGCCCGTTATGATAAATGTAAACCGCCGCCTGTCCCATGTTCGAAATATAGGCACGGTCCGGCATTCCCTGTTGTCCTGCAAACTTCGAGGCACCATGCGCATACCAGGCTTCTGCCTCTCCCAGCGCCAGTCGTTTCCCTTCGCCGCCCCACACATGCCAGTACCCGGTAAACAGGCTGACGAACAGGAACAGAAAGATCCCCGCAGAAACAAGCGATCCGCGAGATAACTGACGCGTTCCCTCAGCAGTGTCAGACGCCGGCTTCCCGAACAGAGCAATCCCGAAACGGGCCCAGTCTGAAAGATTGTCACAGAGCACAATCCCCGAGATCAGCGCAAAGATGCTGGTGTTCCGCGATGCTTTGAAAGCCAGGTGTGTAAACGCAGCAAACAGCAACAACCGAAACACGTTGATCCGTCTGTTGATCAGCAGTGGAATGAAACTGACCAGCGTCAATACCCCCAGCAACACCTGTGATGCCAGAAATAAATTCTTCAGTCCATGCTGCCTGATAAAATCCAGGGGCGGCTGGAATTCACCGATGCGTACGGAATAGAAGGCCTGATCTACTGAGAACTTTTCATACAGCGTCAGGGGGAACAACACTCCCTGCTCGAAATAGGGATTCAAAAAGCAGGCAATTCCCGTCAGCACGGCGATGCGAATCAACATCACACCAGTCAGCTCCGTCGCAGCCGGTTCCAGCCCAAAGCGACCCCGCGCCCAGCCGCGCACCAGATGATCGATCACCCACAGCACACTGACCACCAGCCCCAGTACAAACAGCGCATGACTGTTGACCCAGAGCAGCGCCAGTAACGGAATCAGCCATAATAGTGGGGGACGCGCCGCAGCCCGATTCAAAACCAGCATCCAGGCAGCCAGATAGACCAGCGAAAGCATTTCCGGACGCACAACCGAACGACCGGAAAGACAGATCACCGGCAGAATCCACAGCAATGCTTTCCCCCAGGGGGGCAAAAACCGACCACCGGCAAACCAGCCCAGCCCGACCGTCAACGCCAGGCAGAAGGCTTTGCTGAGGATCAGTAAATTGACGCCGCCCCAGTGATACAGCCAGGTCACCAGCAACTGGAAGCCCCAGTGCATGTCGATCCAGGGCCGATCAGAGTCCACGAACGTAAACCAGTCGAAATAAGGAACGGTCCCCCGCTCCAGAATGAGCTCTCCGGTTCTCAGGTGCCACCAGATATCCATGTTCCGCATCGGAAAGCAGGAAATCAGAAACGACCAGATCAGCAGCAGGGAGAGAAACAGCCAGGTGTGGCGTGAAATTCCCGGCGACGGTTCCGCTAACGCCTGACTGCTCGCAGAAACACTCGAGACAGCAGCCCGCTTCTCAGCCTGAGCAGTTTCCCGTTTCGTTGTGTTTTTTCGCGCTCGTTTCGCCTTACGAGACATGACAACCTTACCCCGGATCAGATAACAACATACCGACAGTCAGCAGTTATTGTAGCGTGTTAACGGTAACCAAAAAATGAACCGGGCACGTTCTGAATCAGTTTTCACGTGGTTCAAATCGGCACGCCGTTTCGCTCTGCATCGGGAGACCAGTCGAACTGGTATGTTTCCCCCAGCTGCAGCCGGGTCAGATAAATGATCTGGTGCGTATGCCCGACAAAATGAGGCACCGTATGGGCAATGGCCCCCAGCACGGAGACGGAAAAGCCCTGGATCGTCCGCGACTCCAGTAAGTCAGCAGCAGACAGCGTCTGAAAGACCGCACTCGCACGTTCTACGCTCTGTTCCAGTAGAGACAACAGTTCGTCGCGATTGTGGCTCTGTTCGGCCTCAAACTCGGCTTCCCGCTGACGCTCATCATGGGCTCCAGTAATGCCGGCCACCGCCCATTGATTGAGATTTCCGGACAGATGCAGAATCAGGTTTCCGATGCTGTTGAGGCCCGGCTCCGGACGCCACCAGATCTGCTCCTGCTTCAACTGGCCCAGACAGTGACGGATTTTACGCAACGACTGCGTGAGCAGGTGCTGGAATTCGCGAATCGCTTCCCGGGCCAGATCGTCTGCCGAGGGTGACATACCCCTGCTCCCTTTCTGATCAGCGCCTTCCGCAGCGGTTCGACACAACTCTAGGTCAACCGCGGTCCCAGACCGTTCGCCAGATGGTTAATAATCCCGGCAACAGCGCCCAGGTACTTATTCCCTTTCGAGCGTTCAATCTCGCAGGAGCTGGAAGAAGGTTTCAAAGCCCGATTCTTGGCCAGTTCACACATTCTGCTGAAGACATCGTCCTGCAGATCGAACAGCCGCGAGGTGATGAAGATATTCGAGGGATTGAAAATGTTGATCGCAGCAGCCACCCCGATTCCCAAGAACTCGATCGTGCGATCCAGTTCCGGTGTAATATCGAGTTCGCCCTGCTTTACGAGTTCTTTGATCGCATCAAAGTCGAGTTCTTTGCCAACCCGCTTCGAAACATAATGTGTCAAAGCCATATCGGTCGCGACGGTTTCCAGGCAGCCCAGGTTACCGCAACCACAGACACGTCCACCCTGGGGTTCGACGGTGATGTGGGCGATTTCTCCCGCCAGACCATGTTGACCATCCAACAGCTGACCGCCGGTAAAGGCACCCATACCGAAACCGGATGTTACGTCCAGGCTGATGAAGTCTTCCAGATCCTGGCCGGCACCATAGGTTTTTTCGGAGAGACACAACGAGGTGGATTTCTGCACCAGGATACATTCCAGATTGGTCTTCGCAGCAATATCTACCGCGGGTGCCTGTCCGTCTACAATGTGCAGGTTCGACGCGAGGAAGATGCGACCATCATTACTGTTAACCAGACCAGGCACGGTGATTCCGACACCCAGGGCAGGAATTTCTTCCTTCTTCACCAGATCCATGATTTTCTGGGAAATGATATTAATCAGTTCTTCGTATGACGAAGGAGTTTTAAACTGATCGAGCTTTTCTTCGTGCAGAAAACCATCCAGACCGGAGGCAACGATCGAACAATAGTCCCAGTCCAGAACCACACCAATCACCTGGGCACTGAAGCGCGGTAACTGTAGCAGCTTGCCGGGACGACCCACCGAAAATTCCGCTGTCTCACGTTCCTCAAGCAACCCCGCATCCAGCAGGGCACTCACGGCCTTGGAAACAGTCGGAGCACTGATTCCAGAACAACGCATGACATCAGCGCGAGTTAATGTTCCCTGGCTCTGGATAACTTCCAAAACCTTACGAACGTTCATTTTTCGTAACAAGCTCGGTCGGTGTGGGGATTGCATAGTCACTCTACGTATTAAGGAAGAAATGGAATGTACAACGACGGGTCGTCGAAATGAATCTAAATTTCACTCGGTAATCATTACTGTAAGTGAGATCCGGCTCTGATCAGACTGGCGATTCTGGAGAGCACTTGATGCAGGTTTCTGAATCGTCCTGCCGCAGTAACTTTATATGATACGGAATCTTTTCGTAATTACAAACGCGAACCAAAAAGAAGGTATTCATTTTTTCATCTGCGGGATTTTCGAAGCGGAGTCTCAGATATAAAACTCAGGGAAGGGTCCCAAGTGCCACGACTGAACAAATAGACCCGGCTGACCACATAGAAGACAACTCGGGCCTGCTTGAGTTGAAACCTACCACGCATGATCAACCGGGTATTACTTGTGAACTAATGAGTTGCACTCAACAACACTTGAGAAATTGAAAAATATCGAAGAAAGGTAAGTAATTTCACCAATTATCAGGTTAATTAAATATAAATGCAGTTTGAACTGAAGTGTGGAGGTATAACCATTAAAAGTGGATATCCAAGTCATTTTGTGCTCGCACAATCGCTACGACCGGACGAGCCCTCTGGCAGCCGTACCTGAAGCCGGAATCCGAACCACAGAAAGACAGCCCTCAGCCGCATTTCCTGAACCATGGATTTACTACGTCAACCACGGAAGTTCAGTGGGACCTGTTTTAGAAAACCGGCTGATTTCCGGGCAGCCGCAAACTCAATAAAACGAATTCTGCAGCTGGCTTAGCCCCCGGATGAATGACCGCAATCGCCTCACGACTCTGCGCTGACGGCACTCTCATTGTAAAGATGCACATCCCGGCTGGGATAAGGAATCGTAAAGCCACGCTCATCGAAGCCGAGCTTGATCCGCTCGGTCAGATCCCAGCGAGTGGCCCAGTAGTCGGCATTTTTAACCCAGGGACGCACGACGAAATTGACACTGCTGTCAGCCAGTTCATTGACGGCAATCACCGGTGCAGGATCAGCCAGAACCCGCTCATCCCCGTTCACGACTTCTTCCAGAAAGGCTTTGACCGCTTTGAGGTCATCGTCATAGCCGCACCCGATCACCAGATCGATGCGGCGATTCTCCTTGATGGAGAAGTTGCGAATGTTGCCAGACGTGATATGACTGTTGGGCACAACAATCGCAATGTTATCCCCGGTGCGCATCGATGTGGTAAAGATCTGAATCTCCTCGACCACGCCCGCCGTCCCGGCCGCTTCAATGTAATCCCCCACCCGAAACGGCTTAAACAGGATCAGCATCACACCCGAAGAAAAATTACTCAACGTTCCCTGGAAGGCCATCCCTACCGCAAAACCGGCTGCAGCCAGAACCGCTGCCAGAGAGGTCGTGTTAATCCCCAGCTCCGACAGCGCCGCCAGAACAACGATGACCAGCAGAATCGAGTAAACGATATTCGACAGAAACCGGGCCAGTGTCTCATCGACCTTCGCCTGCTTCATCAGACGATTACAGAACCGGCTCAAGATGTTGGCAATCCATTTCCCGACCACAAAGATCGCCAGCGCCACAACCACATTAATGGCGAACTGCAGCCCCTGGGTCGCCAGGAATGTTTTGACTGTATGCCAGAGTTCATTTGCCTTTGTCACAGGATCTTCGGAAACCGTCGACGTTTTCTGAGCCAGGATTGACCACATGCGCGGGCCCCTTGTTCAAGAGTAAAAAAGAAATGAGTATGGAATTGAGTGCCCCACACAGCCGGAAAAATCCAATGAACTCCTCTGCTGCTTCAGGTTGACTTGATTTTAGACAGTTGACTTCAGGAGTCCAACTTTGATTTTCATAATTTTCGCCGCCCGATTCACACTGACAGCGTGGTTCGAAAATGCAATAATATCCTCACCACACTCGTTTCACTGAGGCGATTCCCCTCCGGAATCTTCTTCGATCTGAGTTCGTTTCGCCCTTTGCAGGAAGCAATCACGATGTCATCGCCGCGCCGTCACTCTTTCACATACCTCCTCTGCCTGGCTCTTCTGGGCCTCTCCGCAGGACAACCGCTTCGCGCTGCAGCAGTCGAAGAGGTACTCGCGACCGTCAATGGCCAGCCAGTGACCGAGGGCGACCTCTCATTTGCCCTGCTCTCACGTGGCATCACCGACGCACCGCCGGCTCTCCGTCAGCAACTGCTGGAGCAGCTGGTCAATCAACGGCTGATCCAGGAATTTCTGAAAGTGCAGAAAATCGAAGTCCCGCCGAAACAGTTGGATGAAAGTGTCGTCAAAGTCGAGAACTTCATCCGCAAGAAAGGCGATAATCCCCAGCAGGTACTCACGAAAATGGGCTTCACCCCCGAGAAGCTCCGCGCCGCGATCGCTCTGCCGCTGGCCTGGAATCTCTATGCCCGTCAGGAAATTTCGCCGGAGAAAATGCAGGCCTATTTCAACGCTCATCGTGAAGAGCTGGATGGCACCCGCGTCGAAGCCAGTCAGATTCTTCTGAAACTTTCTTCTAACGCGTCCCCAACAGAAATCGATCAAGCGAAACAGAAGTTGATTGATCTGCGGAAGCAAATCCAGTCCGGCAAGCTGAGCTTTGCCGAAGCCGCCGCCCAGTATTCGCAGGCCCCCAGCAAAACAGAGGGAGGCAAACTGGTCACCTCCGCGTATCGGGGAAAAATGCCGCTGGTCTTCACCAGCCAGGTCTTCCCCCTTAAAGAAGGTGAAATCAGTGAACCCTTCCAGTCCCCCTTTGGCATGCACCTCATCACGCTGAATAAGAAACACCCTGGCCAGTTCAGTCTCGAAGATGTGCGCGGCGAACTCTTTCAGACGCTCTCCCGCGAACTCTACGATCAGACGCTGCAGAAACTGCGGTCCACGGCCAAAATTGAATGGAAGACCGAACCAAAATCCTGATCCTGGCGCTCACCACTCGAACTCACTCTCACTTGAAGTAACCCCCATGTCGAGTTTGCCCCCCATTGAATCGACTGTCATTTCAGGCCAGCAACCCGGACCGCATCTGCTGATCCTCGGCGGCGTACACGGCGATGAATACGAACCCATGGCCGCCATTCGCAAACTGATCACCATGATCAAACCCGCTGAATTCAGTGGCAAAGTCACGCTGGTGCCGGTGCTGAATCAACCCGCATACGAACGCTGTCAGCGCTGTGGTCCGGATGATCTGGATCTGGCCCGCACCTTTCCCGGCGCACCCGACGGTTCCATCACCGAACAGATTGCCCATCAGGCCACACAGCTGATTCAGACAGCCGATTATCTGATCGACCTGCACACGGGAGGCGTGATTTCTGACCTGGCCCCCTTCTCCGGCTACTGTCTGCACTCCGATCCAGCCATCCTGAAAACACAACGCACGATGGCCCGCGCTTTCGGAATCCCCGTTGTCTGGGGCACAACCGCCACGCTGGAAGGACGCTCCCTGTCTGCCGCCCGCGACGCGAATGTGCCTGCAATCTACGCCGAATGGGGAGGCGGCAGCCAGTGCAACGCCACCGCCGTCTCCGGTTATGCCACAGGCTGTCTACAAGTAATGTCTGCCCTCGGCATGCGGGACCAACCCATCCCCGATCAGCCAATCCAGTACGAGATCGAAGACAACCGCGATCAGAGTGGCCACTTGCAACTGCATAACAATGCCCCCGTGTCGGGCTTTTTTGAACCAGCGATCCAGCTAATGGATACCGTTCAGGCAGGAGACGCCCTGGGAACCATCTGCTCGCCACTGGGAGATAAAATCACCAGCATCAAAGCCAGTCAGACCGGCGTGGTTCTGGGAATCCGCACGCTCCCCTATGTGAAGCAGAACGAATGGCTGGTGGTAATCCTCGAAACCGATCACAGCGTCAGTTGAAGCATGCCACAACGCTTTGAAACCTCAGCAATCAAAACCAGAGACGGAAAGGAACTCGCCATGAACCCGCAACCGGTTGCCATGATCACAGGAGCCGCGGGAGGCATCGGCGGCGAGACCGCCGTCCGCTTTGCCGAACGGGGCTATGACTGCGTCCTGCTCGCCCTCCCCTCGGAGGACCTCAGCCCCATCACCAAACGCATCGAAGACGCAGGCCGTCAGTATATGATCTGCACCGGTGATCTCGCGGATCTGGAGTATGCAGAATCGGCCGTCGAACAATGTATCGCCGCCTGGGGACGCATCGATGTCCTGGTCAATAATGCCGCCTGGCGCGAAATCACCACCATGCGAAAGATTGAACTCGCCAGCTGGGAACAGACCCTGCGTGTCTGCCTGACCGCCCCCGCGTTTCTCTCACGGTGGTGTGCAGCCCACATGGAAGCCCGCGGAGAGGGAGTAATCATCAACGTCTCCAGCATCCAGTCTCAGATGGCAGCCGGGATCAGTCCGGCTTACGTCGCAGCCAAAGGGGCCCTCGATTCGTTGACCTACGAACTGGCCACGCTCTATGGCCCTGCAGGCATTCGGGTGCTCAGCGTCAATCCCGGCGCGATCGACACCGCGATGGGACAGGATATCGCCGTTGACCAGCAGGCCACCGCCATAAAAATCCGCCAGGCTTCCGAAGACATGATTCCTTTACGACGCTGGGCACATCCGCGAGAAATCGCCCACAGCATTGTCATGCTGGCCGGAGAAGACGCCAGCTATCTCACCGGAACCTCCGTCACCATCGACGGCGGCTGGAAACAGCAGTGCTCTCCTTACTCGGTAAAGCAGCTGCAAATCCCCGATCAGTTCCCGGAAGCTTAGCCAGAGCCATACGAATTATCCCAGCAGGCGGACGGCAATCCGCACAGCCCCCAGACTCGGATCTTCAACGCACTCGATGGTCGCGGGAGCGAGCTGCTGCTCTGCCAGACGTTCGAGCAGAGAGACTCGGTAATCGCGTTGATGCAGCATTATCCCACCAGTCAGCGCCAGCGCATAGGCGTCTGCTTTGAAATGCAACCGCTGCGCCACCGCCAGTACCAGCTCAGACAGTTCCTGCGCGCCCTGATCCACAATCGAACGGGCCACCGCATCCTCATCCATAGCGGCTTCAAACACAAGACCTGACAGCCGGGCGATCCGACCGCGGTCTCCCGGATCCTGGTAGAGATAACCGATCAGCTCTTCGGGAGCATTCAAATTCAAGGCCTTGAGAAATCGTGACTGCAGAACCGTCTCCGGCCCCCGTCCGTCAACCCCCCGCAGGATCGCCTTGATCGCCGCGATCGCCAGCTGATAGCCACTCCCTTCATCCCCCAACAGATATCCCCAGCCCCCGGCACGCGTCTGAGTACCATCGGCCCCTTTCCCGAAAGCCAGCGAACCGGTTCCCGCAATCAACGCCACACCGGTTCCAACCGGAGTACCCGCTGCCAGCACCGTCTCAGCATCGGTGACCACAACCACTTCCTCTGCGATCTGATTCAGTATCGCCCATTCCGCCCAGGCATTCTGCTCGGCGGGTCGTCCTGCTCCCGCCATGCCCAGACAGAGCACAGACACCGTGTGCGGTTCTGCGCCTGCAGACTGAAAGGCCCGCTCGACCGCCCGTTGCAATTCACCGGCAGCCGCATCCAGGCCTACTGCATTCAGATTGGAAGCTCCTGCCGTTCCGCGTCCAACAACGTGAAAGTTCTGTGCGTCCGTCACCACAGCCAGAGTTGCCGCGGTTTTGGTGCCACCACCGTCGATGCCCAGTACCAGTTGTCGGGACTGTAATCCGGTCATACCGTGAATTCCTCAGAGGGGATTTGCCGATCCAGCGACGGACTCAAGTTCACTCGGCTGCATCCAGTGCCCGCCGCAGATGGCCGCCCGCCTGCTTGAGCAGTTCTTCTGCACGTTCGGGAGACACATTCCGTTTCACGCTCACGATCGCCGTTTTCAATTCGCCATGACAGGCTTCCAGTACCGTCTCGGCTTCGTCACGCGGAAGATCGGTAAACGCGATCAATATTCGAATGGAGCGGTCAATCAGTTTCTTGTTCGTGGCCCGCAGATCGACCATCAGGTTGCCATACGTTTTACCAATCCGCACCATGGCCCCGGTCGTCAACATGTTCAACACCATTTTGGTTGCCGTCCCCGCCTTGAGACGCGTGGAACCGGTAATGACTTCCGGACCGACCACCGGACAGATAGTGAGATCGGCCACATCCGCCAGCTGATTCTCCTGATTGCAGGTAAACGCGATGGCAGCGGCCCCCTGCTCTCGCGCGTATTGCAGAGCGGCAATCACATACGGCGTGCGTCCACTGGTGGCGATTCCAACCAGGACATCATCCTGACTGAGCCCCAGTTCCTGCAGATCGGCGATGGCGAACTCGGGATGATCTTCGGCCCCTTCGACGGCATTCGTCAGGGCAGTTCGTCCCCCCGCAATTAACCCGACCACCTGTTCGGGTGGACTGTTAAATGTGGGTGGACACTCACTGGCATCCAGCACTCCCAGTCGCCCCGACGTCCCTGCGCCGATGTAAACCAGTCGACCACCGCGTCGAAACGCTTCGGCAATCAGATCGACGGCAGCAGCAATCGTTTCCGATTCTTTCGCGACGGCTGCAGCCACGCCGGCATCTTCAGCATTCATCAGCTGCACGATTTCCAGACTGCTCATGGCATCAATCCTGTCGGATGCCGGGTTGCGTTGTTCGGTCGTTAAATGCTCTAACATCATCTTTTGCCTGTTCGAATTGGAAGCGGACAGCTACTATGATAACCGGGAATCTGAATCCCGAAAGGATGCACTTCGCCAAACTCCACTGGAATTGGAAATTGTGCCCCCTGAAGCTCCTGTCACGCGTTCTGCCAATCATCACACGTTCCAAAATAACGGGTTGCACTGTGAACATCGCCATCGGAAATATCGATCTGATCATCCTGGGACTCTACCTGGCAGGCGTTGTCTGGTTCGGATCCTGGGTGGGCGGCAAGCAGAAAGATCTGTCCGATTATCTGCTCGGTGGAAAAACGCTCCCGTGGTGGGCCATCCTCGGCTCCATCGTGGCCACAGAGACCAGCACCGTCACCTTCCTGAGTGTGCCCGGCATCGCGTATCAGCCGGACGGTAACCTCCAGTTTCTGCAGCTTCCCCTGGGCTATATTGTGGGACGCTTCCTGGTGATCCTGTTTCTGCTTCCCCTCTATTTCCGGGGTGAAATCTATTCCGCTTACGAAGTCTTCAAAAAACGGTTCGGCGGTAAAACCGAACGCCTGGCATCGCTGACCTTTATCGTGATGCGCACCCTCGCGGATGGACTCCGCCTGTACCTGACTGCACTCGTGCTGGAGAAAGTGGTCGGAATTCCCATCTCTGCCTGCGTGGTTGTCATCGGCATCGGCACGATCATTTATACCTGTCTGGGGGGGATGAAATCGGTCGTCTGGAATGACTGCCTGCAATTCGTAATCTATATCGCCGGCGCCCTGTTCGCGTTCTATGTCATCCTCGAAGCACTCCCCGGTGGATGGACCGACTATCAGCAGTTTGCCGTGGCGAATCACAAATGGACCATGTTCGATTTCCAATGGGATCTCTCTCAGACTTACACGTTCTGGGCCGGTCTGGTCGGCGGCATGTTCCTCTCGATGGCCACCCATGGTGCCGACCAGTTGATGATCCAGCGGTACCTCGGTGCCCGCAATCAGCGCGACGCGGCCCGGGCGCTCGGCTTCAGTGGCTTCGTAGTCTTCTTGCAGTTCGCCCTGTTCCTGCTCCTCGGCATTGGTCTGGCGGCCTTCTATCAGAGTTTCCCGCCAGCCACGCCGTTCGAAAAGCCAGATGAAGTGTTCGCCACCTTCATCATCGACAACCTGCCCAAGGGGATTAAAGGGCTCACGCTGGCCGCCGTCTTCGCAGCCGCGATGTCGACCCTCTCCAGTTCCCTCAGTTCGACCACCAGTGCCCTGGTCAACGACTTCTACTTACCGCTGACCTCGAAGAAAAAACAGCAGTCCGAGCTGGTCGCACTCAGTCGCGTATTTACGGTTCTCTTCGGTCTTGCGCAGATCTTCGTGGGGATTGCCAGCCAGTCGATCGAAAGCAGCGTCGTCGGAAACGTGCTGGCCATCGCCGGCATCTCTACGGGCCTGATCCTCGGGATCTTTTTCCTGGCCACGTTCAGTCAGCGGGCCTCGCAGGCTTCTGCCCTGCTCGGCTTCCTCGTCGGCCTGGCCACCGTGCTCTATGTCGGCTTCATCATCAAGGGCACCGTCGCCTGGCCCTGGTACACGCTCATCGGTGCCACGACCGTCTTTGTAGTGGGAATTGCCACCAGTCGCTTCTTCCCGGCAACTGAGCCTGCAGATTCAGAAACCACCGAGTAATTACTGACCGCGCCACAGAATCTGATCGGAAATCTCCAGTTCAGCCTGGGCAGCCGCGATTTCACTTTTGAAGCGTCGTGCATCGACCGGATAGCCTTTCGTCGGCTTGATGTCCGGCACATGTTCCGACCAGAACTGGTTAAACAGTTCCATCATCACTTCGCGGGTGTATTTGCAGACCATCGAGGAAACCGCGACCGGAAAATGCGCCTCGGCTTTAGTCTGGAAGCGAATCTCGGTGGCCCCCACACGATAGATACTCCGTGCTGTCGACTCTTCCACGCGGAAGATCATTTCGCCATCCAGGATCTCATCCAGATATTCATCGTAGCGATTCCGCCCCCCGTGCTTGTCTCCAATAATCAGCGTGGGCTCATTACTGTCCCGATCCCAGACGCGTGTCAGCAACTGCATGCACAGCCGCGTCAGCATCACCCCTTTGCTGCCATACTCTCTGCACAAGTGATTGAACCGCTCGGGCAACACAATCTCCGAGCAGAGTGCCTTAAGCTTGATTCCCGCTGCGTCCAGTGCCGTCTGCAGCTTCTGTTGTGAGTCGCGCGTCCCCTCAGTTTCGACGGTCGTAGGCAGTGCAAACCGGTCGTCCCCATTCCACGGATGCTCCTGAATCGCGTCCAGATGCGTGGGAGAAGCGATCAGCAACCGCCAGAGTTTTCCCAGCGAATCCACCTGGTCAGCATCATGGACCACCTGTAAAAAAGGAAAAGTCGAACGTTCCAGGGGCCCCAGACCTTTAGCAGACGAGTGGACTTCCTTGGAATCGGCGACGTGCAGCAATTCAGAATTACGGCGGGGACGACTGTTGGAAACGACAGATTCCAGTGCTGACCAGAAATCGAAGTCGCGCGGTTCCCCGGGGACTTCCCACAAACTGGCCGTAATCACAAGCGGTCCCAGGTTCGGACCATAGCCTGCTTCGTCCATGCCAATCAGGTAACCCATTGCCGCTCCATCTTCTCTCTGAAAACTGTACGCTCTGCTGACCAGCGGCAACTCAACCGCCGATCATCCCATCGATTCTTAGTCGACGACATCATAAGCGAATCGAATGCTGCGTGAAACGCAGAGCGTCAGAGAAAAGTGGCGACCGTGACTATTCCCGGCTGAGCGTCTATTCAAACTTCATCAGCCCGAACGTATCGGGACGGGGAGACGTCGTCAGGGGATAATTCCAGCCTTCCAGACCGAGGGCGGGCAGAATCCGCACGACCGAAAAGCCCCAGGTGCTGCGTTTGAGCTGTGTCTGTGGTACGAGTTCCTGTAATGGAATCGCGAACTCAGTCCGCCAGTGCCGCTTGTCTTTCTCGCGCGCCACGTACCAGCGGGGATTCCAGCTCTGATCAATCCAGCAGCTGTCACGCGTCCACCCGCGGTGATCGACTTCCAGTTGATAGTAAGTCGTGTAATCCCGATCGATATCAAACGCGAAAGCCAGGCGATCCTGCCGCTGCAGATCCGCATCGTAAGTCCGCCCCGAATCGGGAGCCGCGGGATATTCCAGTTCATCCCGGATGGGAATACTGGCGGCCACATACAGGTAGTCCCGGTCATAAGACATCAATACAAAGGGACGGTCCAGCGGGTTGGCACCAATCGCATCCGGGTCTCCCCCGTTTTCCGCAGGATTCGCGGAGAGGTGTAGTTCGTCTGCAGACTGCCAGCATTCATCGGACAACACACCGTCCAGGATCGGTCGCGTCTTGGTGAATTTACAGAGATAGACCGGACGTGGCGGGGCACTGGCCGGATGCAGTAACCAGTTCTCCGCTTTGGCAATGTTCTTCCACGACTCGTTCGCCGCGGGAGTGTAATAATTACGGAAAATATCGTCGGCCTTACCATGCGAACCGATCAGACGATAGAGCGACGCCAGGGGAATCTGGACTTCCGGCGTCTCATAAAAAGCGGGCGCGTATTTCTGGAACCAGCGCACCGCCGCCAGGGCCTGCTTCTTCCAGTTCTCAGCAGTCTGGGTCCGCCAGTTCTCGGGCGCCCCTGTATTCAGCTGACCTACCTGCCGCACGGTCTCCAGCAGCGAGGCCGTTGAAGGATCCGAAAACTGCGAGGCGTTCTGTACCTGGTTGGTCACCTGTCCGGGTGAGTTGGTCGACCGGCTGCGTTCCACGGGTACATTTTTATTTCTCTGCCAGGCGATCTCTTCACTCGACCAGAGCTGGAACAGCCAGAGCATCGCCCGCACGGCTTCCGGCTGACGAGGATACTGCTCGACCAGTTCCTGACAGGTCGCTTCGGCCTTCTCCAGATCCTGGTGATCGATGTATTGCTGAGCCAGCTGCTCCAGTTGCAACGCTGCCTGCCGTTCAGACATGCCCTGGGTCATTGTTTTCAAATGTGATACCAGCTGAGCGGAATAATGGGGATCAGTAATCAGCTTCGCCGCGATCGCTTTCAGGTTCCGCTGACGTTCAGCCAGCTTCCGATTACGTTCTTCATCTTCGACGTTGATCTCTGACAGTTTTCGACGTGCCGCGGAACCCGGTGCGATACCAATCCCCGCAAACAGGCTCCCCCCCGAAATCACGGACGGTGCCCCTGCTCCCTCAACGGCGTCCACATCGATCTGCCGATACACAAAGCGGCTCTCGTCACCGGTGACTTCCTTGCCCAGAATCTGTTTTCCGGACGAAGCCGCGGTCGCAGCCGTCAGGCCCAGACGGGCAAGATATTCGTCCGCCTCAACCGAGACATGTCCCGAGCTTCCCGGCGGCAAACGCAGAAAGACCTTTTTGACTTTCCAGGGGTTCAATCCCGCCTGCTCCCGGTGTTCCAGATATCGCGAGCCATCGGCGGCATAACGGACTGCCTGCAGCATCGCATCTTTCATCAGGGTGGACGCCGCATCTTTTCCCTGGGGCTGATCGATGATCAACACGTCGGGTCGCCAGGTACGCAGCTGCGACACAAAGCGACTCAGCGTGACCGCAGCCAGTCGACCTTCCGTATGTTTGTTCCATTCTGCAATCAGGCGATCAGCATTCTGTTCCAGCTCAGGAATATCGACGGGGAACCGCCAGTCCTGTCGTCCCACAGAAGCCCCGACACTGACGACCGCTTCACCAAGTCGTAGATCCAGATCCTGAAACCGCGGCCCTTCCGGTCCGAGGTCACGACGGATCGGCAGCATGACCATACTGCGATAACCCTGATCGCCCGCATATTTACTCAGCATCTCAAACGAAATCTGTTCGGGCTGGGCATGCACACACATCAGTGCCACACGACGGGCATCCGCATGATTCGACTGCCACGTCATACCACCGTCGCTGGTCCGTAAGATGGTTCCCAGTGCCCCCACGGCATAGCCGATCTGATCGTCGACGAAATCAATCGACAAAAGGGGGATACTCTGTCCCGTCCACTGCTGATGCCAGGTCTGGCCTCCGTCTCTGGAATGCCAGATCACTGATCCCGGATCGCCGACGACCCAGATACGATCACCGCGGACTTCGACGGCTTTGAAATCGGTAAAATCTTTTAAGGGATCGGGCAGCGCCCCTGCAGGCATTTCCCAGACCAGTCCCCGATTGGTCGTTTTTCGTAACATGGCGCCATCGCCGGCCATCCAGCCTGTTGCAGTCAACGGGACATTGATGTTCTGTATGCCGCGCAGCCCCTGCGGTGGAAAGCGTGGCGGCATGACGGCACCGCCCCCGACCAGGGTCAGATGTCCCCGGTTGCCGGCGACGACTCCGGTCTCTTCATCGAAGAAAGCAGCACTGCGATAGCCGTCCGCTTCGTGACCTGTGATATCCTGCCAGGTCTGGCCTCCATCCTCTGTTTTGAAAACACCGGTCGCATGCTGGACCGAGGTGTCTCCCACCACGACGCCTTGCTGCATGCCGAAGAACCGCACGTAATGCAGGCGCGGTAATCGCTTCTGGATCAGTTCGGTCCAGGTCTTGCCTCCGTCTTTGGTAAACAGCAGGACGCCCTGGTTCAAATGACCGTAAGGGGACGTCCCTCCTCCGGCGATCCAGCCGATCTGGTCGGTGACAAAACAGATATGTCTCAGAGGAAAATCCACGGGGCTCGGCACAAACTGCCAGCTCTGTCCGCCGTCGACGGTCTTACGGATCACGCCCCGATCGCCGACTGCCCAACCGGTTTTGGAACCCAGAAACTGCACCGCATGCAGATTGGCATCGTCGAGCAGAGGCGAACCTGCCGCCCCGGTTCCTGTGTCTGCCTGTAGCGAGACAGGCGAAGCCAGCAGACAGAGCGCAAGCAGACTCTGCAGGAACAGCACGCTCAGGGTGATATCAGTATTCCGGCGGTTGAAAATCAGCATCGGACATCCTTGTTCGAATCGATTCAGGGTGTCGGAAACAGCCAGACTTCCGTATTCCACGGAGAAACGCTGTTGCGACGGTCGAAAACGGGGCGTAGTTTACAAAAATGCAGATTATACGGGGAGGGTAGTTTGAACTCATTGCAGGTCCATTTTCGTAAAATCCCCGCATTTTCACCCCGAGATTGGCCTCCGCTTCCCTTGATGGTCCCACCCGGATTGTTATACTGGGAAATCCTCGACATTCAGACTGTTTTCAGGCACCTGTACAGGTAAATGAGAGCATCTGCAGCCGAGCCCAAGTGGCGGAATTGGCAGACGCGCTAGCTTGAGGGGCTAGTGGGGGTAATCCCCGTGGAGGTTCGAGTCCTCTCTTGGGCACTTCAATGAGACTCAGGTTCATTCCTGAGTCTTTTTTTTGCGCCTGCCTGAACTCATCCTGCGAATCAGCAGTTCTCTTTACCCTCCTGGCTGGAGGGGTAAAACTCAGATTGAGTCCCACCGAATTTCTGAACGAGCTTTCTAAAACAAGTGAATCAATTCTGAGGGAAATCCCCCTGTTCAAAATACACGCAATCCCCGGCTATTGCTCAGCTTATGCCACTGAAAACTGCATGGGAATTCCTCCTTATTTCAACTGATTTTTACCGATTGTGAAGCCTATACATTGGACTGTGCCAGATATCGGATCGTTTTATCAGTTTTTAAGCTGATTCCACCCGCGCGCCACAGATTTCAACTTATGTTTTCTTCGCTGTGGTACAGATTCCCGGTGGGGAGCCTGCAGAGACCCCAGTCGTAACGTCCCTGACCAGCCTTCTCTACAGAGGATCGATTTGACCTGATGAATATCTCCAGTATCTGGCACATTGAAAAACCACTCGGTTTGAAACCGCTCCCTTCCAGACGGATCGGGAACCGGTACTTCATTCCCTGTCTGACGATTGTCTGGGCAGGTCTGATTCTCTCCGTGATGAGTGTTCTCTGGAGTTATCAGACGACTCCCGGTGCGGTATCGCATTCACCGACTCAGTGGCCGGCAGAAAGTCAGACCACGTGGAATGCATTCCGCCCTACCCTGGTCATGTTTGCGCACCCCCGCTGCCCCTGTACGCGGGCCAGCATCAGCGAACTGGAACAGATCATGGCATACGGCTCTGAACGGCTGGATGCGCGCGTCGAATTTTATAAGCCGGAGAACTTCCCTCAGGATTGGGAAAAAACAGATCTCTGGAAAGCGGCGGCGGCAATTCCCGGAGTGACCGTCAACACAGACCTGGATGGCCAGGCTGCCCGACTGTTTGGTGCCACGACCTCCGGATATGTCGCCCTGTATGACACACGGGGAGAACTGGTCTTCCACGGGGGAATCACCGGCTCACGGGGACACACAGGGGCCAACCGCGGCAGCAGTGCAGTGCTTGATTATCTGTCTCAAGGCAACTCAGAATCTCATCAGACATACACCTTCGGTTGCCCCCTGCTGGGACGGGAAGAAACATGTCGACAGGAGGAAAAGTAATGAAACTCAGTGTCCTCAACAAACCCTGCCAACCTGATTTCGCACAAAGAGCAGACGAACTGTTCAACGAACATCGTCAGCAGCTCTGCCAGCGGACCGACCGTCTGTTCGCCTGTCTGATGATCGTACAATGGCTGGCTGCCATCGGGGCTGCCTGCCTGGTGACTCCATACACCTGGATTGGTAATTTAAGTCAGACCCACCTGCATGTCTGGGCGGCTGTCATCCTGGGCGGTTTGATTACCTGCTTCCCCGTCTTTCTGGCCTGGTTTCATCCGGGTCGCGTCCTCACCCGACACGTGATCGCAGTCAGCCAGATGTTGACGTCATCTTTATTGATCCACCTCAGTGGCGGGCGAATTGAAACACACTTCCATATTTTTGGTTCCCTGGCATTCCTGGCCTTTTACCGGGACTGGCGCGTTTTGATCTCGGCAACCACAGTCGTTGTGATTGACCATACAGCATTCGGGCTCTTGTACCCCCAGGCGGTCTTCGGTGCGCTCACAGCCAGCCCCTGGCGGATTGTCGAACATGGAGCCTGGGTCGTATTCGAAGACATCTTCCTGATCATCGCCATTCAGCAGAACACTCGGGAAATGCAGGCGATGGCACGTCAGAGAGCCGCTCTCGAGGAAACAAAATCTCTGATTAGATGCGAGGTGCAAAAACGAACCAGCGAACTGAATCTCGCCAATCAGAAAATCTCGGAAACCAATCACCAGTTGGAAATTCAGGCCCATGAATTACGAAGCGCGAAGGAACATGCAGAGGCCGCCAACCGCGCCAAGAGTGCATTCCTTGCCAACATGAGCCACGAAATCCGTACCCCGATGAATGCCATTCTCGGCTTCAACGATATCCTGCTTGAGAACGTTTCCGCTCCCGAAAATGTAGAAGCAGCGAAAACCGTGAAGGTAAATGGCGAATACCTGATCCGACTCATCAACGACATTCTGGACCTGTCCAAAATCGAAGCCGAAAAAATGGAAGTCGAACAGATCGCCTGCTCGCCCCACGAACTGTTGAATAATGTCTCTTCGCTGATGAACGTCCGCGCGGTCGCCAAAGCACTGCCGCTGGAATTTCAGATTGAGGGCCCTATTCCCGAAACGATCCAGACCGATCCTACACGCCTGCGACAGATTCTGATCAATACGATCGGCAATGCGATTAAATTCACTGAAACCGGTTCCGTAAAAGTCGTCACACGCCTGCTGAATGAATCAGGGCAGGCACCACAGCTGCAGTTCGAAGTCATCGACACTGGAATCGGTATTCCCACAGAATGTCTGGAAACTCTGTTCAACCCCTTCACCCAGGCCGATGGTTCCATGACGCGCAAGTTTGAAGGCACAGGGCTGGGTCTGACGATCAGCAAACGTCTGGCAGAACTGCTGGGTGGATCCATTTCTGTCACCAGCACGCACGGCGCAGGCAGCACATTCACGATTCGAGTCGAAACCGGCTCCCTGGACCAGGTGCCGCTGATTGAACAGGAGACTAATACTCCCAAACCAGTTGCCAACGAAAAAGCAGACACATCCGCCGAGACACTGCCCGGCACTCCGCTCAAAGGGTATCGGATCCTGCTGACGGAAGACGGCCTCTACAATCAGCGGCTGATCACCTTCCTGCTGAAAAAGGCGGGTGCGGACGTCAGCCTGGCAGAAAATGGTCAGATTTCCATCGACCAGGCGACAGCAGCCGAATCAGAGGGACAACCATTTGATGTAATCCTGATGGATATGCAGATGCCGGTTCTGGATGGTTACAGTGCGACCAGGCAGTTAAGAGACGCCGGTTTCCAGGTACCAATCATCGCGTTAACAGCACATGCCATGAACGGTGATCGCCAGAAATGTCTGGATGCGGGCTGCGACGAATATCTGACGAAGCCCATTGATCGCAAGAAATTGATCGAGGTGATCTTAATGTCGCTCAATGAAACTGAGGGGGAGCAAAACGTCCTGACATCTGACATCGCTTACCAGATTTAAGCAACGAACGGACTGAGCTCAAAGCTGATAGACCTCGTATTCCGCACTGCAGGGGGTACCACGCGAGACATGCATCCGCTGCCGCTCCGGTTCGATGATCACGGAAAACACGGTCTGCCAGTAGCCGTGATCGGGGTCGTCGTTGAGATGCCTGCAGATCGAGCGTGGATAATCCTGATGATCGCGGAGAGCGGTTTTGATCTCTGCAACTCCTGGATCGGCGGGACTGGCTTGAAGCAATTCATCTATCCGCGCCTTACGCGGATGTGAACCGATCAGTTCCGGAAACTGCTCATTGTACTGACAGAGCTCCGGATGCAGACAATGATTGGTATGTGTAATCCAGCTTGTCTCATCCGGCCTTAAAACCTGCACACTGTCAATCGTCACTTCCAGGTTTGCAGGTCCCTCAGGAGTCGCCAGCATGATATTCGCGGGAATCGCCCGCTCGGCCCGTTGGATCGCCTCCACCGCGCCTGCCAGGCTGTCTGCTTCATAGAGCTCGCGGAGCGTGAAATAGTGCGGTACTCCGTGTGCGCGACTGGGGGCCGGCAGAGAATTCAGACAGGCACCAATGCCCTCTGAATTGAACCCGATGTAAGAAATCAACCCGGCCTGTGTCAACGTCATCAACGCCGGCTTTCCCGTCGGGCGACGCGTCAGCATGATGGTAAACGGATCGAGAGCCGGGTCATTGTCCCAGTTCTGAGCCACGATCGCTCCCCTGCCGGAAGGATCCGGCACACTCAGCGAAGTGCACCCCGCATCCGGTTCCGGCGTGAACTGATTCCGGATCTGTAACAACATGATCTGCCACAGCGGAACAGCGACGGCTTCGGCCAGACCTTCAAGTTCCTCTACCGAATCGGGAGAATATTCTCTCGCGACAGGCAGACAGACTTCCGCCAGAGCCCGGGCCCGTTCCGGGCTGACCTGCATCGTCTCCTGGAGTCTCTCCAGCGCCACAACGCAGAAGGTCCGCACCTCTTCGGGGGCAGCTTCTCCCAGCTGCCGACCCATTTCGCGGGGAGAACCACTGACTTCGATTTCACGATAACGTTCAGCTGGAACCATTTCACCTGCTCACGATTGATTGTTGAATATCGCTAAGAAAACGCGACGGTCTCCTGACAATCTTAAACCTTCCTCACGGGATTGTTGAGCTTAAGCAGAGGAAATCCGCGGTTCACCTGCTTCTTTTTCGAGTTCTTGAATCAGCGATGCAGATGCTTCCTGCTGGAATTTCTCTCTCAAAAACGATTTGACAATATTACTCCGCGAGAAGTCCGAACCGGTAATCAGTGACAGCCAGCCTTCGCCAAACGAAAGAAAGTCGACCAGACCACGTCGGTCGAAGACCTTGCGCGTCAGCTCCTCAATCGTCTGTGCGTGCGTGGCATATTCATAAACGCGATCGCGAATTGTCTGCAGGAACGCAAGTTTGCGGCTCAATTGCTGTTCCACGGCCTCGGCTCCTTCCAGAACTGTTCCATGCGCATCAAACAACCACTCGGCACGCAGCTGAAGCGCCTGCTCCAGGCTGGTGATCCATTTTGGACCGTCGGCGTCTCCCAGTTGACTGTCCAGGTCGGCTGCGATATAGAGATCGCCGCTGAACAGGATCTTCCGCTCCGGCTCGAACAGACAGATATGCCCGGGGCAATGGCCGGGAGTTTCGATGACCTCGAATCGCGTGTGCTCCGTTTTGACCGAAGCACCAACCGGCTGAGCATCCGCGATGGCGGAAGGTCCAAACAGGAAACTGCGGTACCAGCGCAACTCCACAGGAAAGCGGATCTCCGGAATCGCATCCGCATGCGCGAGAACCTGCGCGTCGCACAGCTCCACCAGCAGATCATTGTTCCCCGTGTGATCTTCATGGTAATGCGTGTTCACGACGGTCGTAATCGTTTCCACAACGCCCAGTTTCTGCAGCGTCTGTTTCAGGCTCCGACGGGCCCAGGGAAAACCGGTGTCGATCAGCAGTGTTTCGTCGACCAGATAACAGACCGCGTAATCGTAGCCGCCACTGAACCGGCTGAGCGTGCGTGTCAGTAAATTGTCGATCTGAATACAGGTGACGTATTCCACCGGTTGCGTAATCTTGACCTGGAACGGCCAGAGAGGAAACCGGCGGCAGAGCAGTGCATAAGGCTGCCATAACAGAAACCGCAGCCACCTGCTGATCATGAATTTCTCCCAAAGATTGTAAGTTTCAGAACCAGGAACGAATCGACTTCAGGCCGATCTGTTTAAACCAGGGATCCAGACGTTGTGCCAGCCGGTGCCAGTTCTGATGGGGAACATTGGGATACAGGTGATGCTCCAGATGATACAAATGATCGAAGGCAATCAGGCGGAAGAGTGTCCCGCGGAACAGTCGCGTCTGGTGTGCGGCATCCTCTCCCTGGGGATTGTGCGGGATATAAGCTGTGATCAGCGGAATAATCCAGCTTCCGGCAATCATCAGGCAGACATAAACCAGCGGCACAATTGTGACTGGAATCAGAAGAAACGCCGCAACTATGATTGAGGCTACCAGAACACCTTCCACAATGATCCAGTTCAATCGGCCTCGTGGATGCCGCAATGCCCAGAGATAGATACGTGGCTGGAAAAGAAAGCCTTCAAGCAGAGCACCCACCAGAGACATCCGGGAGGCACCAGCTTCGATATCATCATCGTGAGGAAACCGCGCGTGATGATGTAGATGCACCACCTGATAAGCGTGCCCGCTCCGCAACGAAATTGCTTCAATCACCATCAGGAACAGGTCATTGGTTTTTCGCTTCAAACCCAGATTCTGATGCACGAGATCGTGTGAAACGGAGCCGTAGGTCAAAAAGCTCATGACCATCAGCGACACTACGGCGAAGGCCCAGTAGCCCTGCCAGGCGAAGATCCAATAAGCGGCACAGGCCAGAAACGGAGACGAGAGTGTCCTCCTCCGCTGACAGCCAGTCAGCTGCAGCAGATCGGTCCCCAACTCTGAAATCCGGGGAATCGATTTAGAAATGACGCTCTGATTCATGACGCTTGCCAGCTGAAAGAGACAAAAATGCCACAGCAGCTATCTTAGCATAGATCGGAGTAAAAGAAATCAGAGAACAGAAGATTAACCCGTTTATTAACAGTCGTGAAAACAAAACGACTCTGCCCGGCTCCGGGATTTTCCACAGCCGGGCAGGCACTCGTTGGACAATAGAATCAAATGATGATGCTTAGAGACTGGCTTTTTTGATCGGCTTGGCCTGCTTGAGCGTCGTCAGGTATTCGACGATGTTAATCAGCTCTTCTTCCGTCAGCACCTTCTGCAGATCAGCCGGCATCAGCGAGACTTTCTGTTGAATCACTTCTTCGACGTCATCCATTTTAAAGGTACGGGCGATGGCTTCGGCATCCTTGATGGTGATGGCGTCGTCGGTTTTATTGACCAGCAGACCATTCACCACGTTACCCGAGACCAGAATCACCGTATACGCTTCAAAGTTATGACTGATCCCCGCACTGGGATACAGGATCGATTCAAACAACGCCTCGCGGCTCAGCTTCTTGCCGATCTCGGAGAGATCCGGGCCGACCTCTTTCCCCATGCCATTCACCACGTGGCACTTGGCACAGGTTCCCTTGGTGTTGAACATCACTCGACCATCGACGACATCCCCCTTCATGCCCGCCAGCACATTGATCGGTGGCAGAGGCTTGTTGTTCCGGGTGGGAGGTGCGGGGAACAGCTTCGCGGCCCGTTCCTTGACGTCCTTCATGATGGTGGAAGACATGGCAGCGGCAGCCGTCTGTTCCAGCTGGGGATCCACTTTGCCCTTCTCAGCCAGATCCAGCAACGCGTGCGCTCCCGGACGGGATTTCGCAACCGCTCTGACAGCTTCGCGTCGATCCACCAGTGGTTCCTTCGGATCCTGGATGATCGCGAGCAGAATCTTATTCGCACCATTATGGGCGGCATTTCCCAGCGCCCAGATCAGGTCCAGTTTTTCATTCTGTTCCTTTTCGTTATCCCGCTTGCTGTTCAGCGCTTTTTGAATCAGGGCATTCTGCTTCAGAGCCAGTGCGGCCCGGATCGCATCGACGGCGGTCTGTGACTTGCCGGAGTGGCTGCCC
Source organism: Gimesia chilikensis (assembly GCF_008329715.1). GTDB lineage: Bacteria > Planctomycetota > Planctomycetia > Planctomycetales > Planctomycetaceae > Gimesia > Gimesia chilikensis. Next base: position 261,247 of record NZ_VTSR01000008.1, read on the forward strand.
AGTTTTACCAGTTCGGGATAGAATTCCTTCGCTTTGAACTTTTCGACCAGCTTGATGAACTCGGGAGTCCCCCGGCTGCTGTCGATCACCTGGTTCAGTGCCTGCTGATATTTTTTATCGCTGGTGACGACATTCGCCGACATCCGCGATAACGCTTCCGCGATGATGTAAGTCTCCCGTTTTTGATTCCCGTCTTCCTTGAACAGAGCCAGTTCGGCGACAGCTTCGTTCTTTTCTTTACCGGGGATGAAATCCAGGGCACGGAAGTAGCGTGGCAGTGCTGCCTGCTTCGTTTGGGGGTCTTCAATGATTTTCACCAGGTAGGGAATCGCCAGCGGGATTTTGGATCGCCAGAGCAGATCACGGCCGACCGGAGTATTCCAGTTGTCGCCAGCCTGCTTGAGCCAGGCGGTCATGAACTTCTCTTCCTGCTCGTCCATGCCGATCCCGAGTGCTTCCAGATACCAGCGATCGTTCCCGTCGTACTGATCAACGAGCGTCGCCCAGAGTTCCGGTGCCTGCGGTGATTTGCTGTGATGCAGGGCAATCGCACATTCGCGGCGTACCTGGGGCGAGTCATCGTGAGCCAGCTGTTTCACGAATGGAATCACATCCAACTTGTAACGACGCGCCGCCCGCAACCCGGTGATGCGGATATCGGAATTTTTATCTTTGATCGCCAGAGAAACATAGTCCCCGGCTTTTCCTTCAATACCAGCTAACAGCCAGAGGGCGCGAGCGCGGAACCTCTGGTTGTCAGACTGATAGAGTTCTTCCAGTTGTGGCTGTGCCTCCGCCTGCAGTTCGTGCAGCTTGTTCCAGGCAAGATAGCGGGTCGCGACATTGGGACTTTTGATGCCGGCAATCGCGCCTTCAATGGTGCTCAGATCCAGTTTTTGAAACTGATATTTCGCATCCGCAGGGGCAATGCGGAAGATTCGCCCGCGTTCCTGGTCACCAATCCGGTGTCCGCCGACGCCCGGATCATACCAATCCGCGACAAACAGAGAACCATCGGGGGCGATACACACATCGGAGGGACGGAACCATTTGTCCTTTTCACTGGTAATAATATTGGCGATCTCGGCTTCATAACCGGCGCCTTCTTTTTTCACCGGATACGCGCGGACCACATTCGGACCGGCGTCAGAATGAATGATTTCATTACGGTATTTCTCAGGCAGCAAGGCACCTTCATAGACACAGATCCCGGTCGGGGAACCGGCACCGGTCTGCAGCAGGTTGGGAACAACACCCGGATCACGGAGATGCCAGTGACGCAGCGGGATCTCTTCGTGCATGCCGGTCCGCGGGGTTTTCCAGCGAGCCCCGGTCAACTGATCGAGGTAACCGTAATTACCGAATTCCATCACGTAGTTAATGCGGACACCACGGTTACCATCGTCGTCATTGTCTGACTGCCAGAGGGTACCGAAGGAATCGACGGTTACCTCATAGTTATTACGGAAGTTGTGAGCGAGTACTTCGAAGTCGCTGCCGTCCAGGTTGCAGCGAAAGACCATCCCGCCCCAGTAAGGCTTCCCGTTATCCAGCACCGGACGACCATTGCGTTCCAGAATCGGTTTGCCTGCCGCATCGAAGACCTGCTTCCCCGAGTTTCCGAAGTTCCAGTAAAGTCGACCATCCGGGCCGAAGACCGACGCATGCGCTGAGTGGTCATGTTCGCCCCCCGCTACTTTGAAGAGCAGCTCTTTTTTATCGGCCTTGCCATCATTGTCTTCATCGGTAAACAGGAAGACATTGGGAGAGGCAGCCACGATGACCTTATTCCCCAGCACACAGATTCCCTGTGAACCGTTAATGTCATTTCCCTGGTAGAACACTTTCGACTCATCGGCTTTGCCGTCGCCATTCGTATCTTCGAGAATGACAATCCGGTCCCCGGCTTCGCGGGTGGGGATGTTACGGATCCCGGCACGGTAATTGACGACTTCACAGATCCAGACGCGGCCCTGTGCATCGACGTCCATGCTGGAGGGGCTGCTGATACGGGGTTCGGAGGAAAACAGTGTCGCCTTCAGCCCCGGTGCCACAGTCAGATTGGGCACGGCCTGGTCGGCGTCGTGCTCCGACTGTGCGAATAGTGAGAAACCTGTCAGAGAGGTTGAGAAAAACAGAGCCGGAATAATGGCAAGCCAACGGTAGTTCATGGAGTCAGTTTCCTTATGTTATTTCAGTAGCTGTCTCAAATCGGTGTTCTGTTGCAGGAAAACTCGCCTATTGATTCCACTGAGCGAGCAGGGCTTTGATGCGTGCCGGGTTGAAGTTATCCGGCTGAGGATAATCCTGGTTGGCTTCCAGCTGTTCCAGAGTTACCGGAGCCGAAGCCACCCCATCGGCTGGCACCTCCGCCTGGGCAGACCAGGCGATGGCATTCAGCACCAGTTTGCGAAAATCATCGTTGCCCCAGTTCCAGTGAAAGTGACCGCCGGTAAAACCAAAACCGCGACCTCCGTCCGGACGCTCATAGGCCCAGGCCATGTGCTGAGGCTGTCCGACAGTTTTCCGAACAGCCGGGTTACCGCTGTGAGCGCCGTCGGGGCGTTTGAGTGTCTCTTTGGGAGGTACCGCGGTCAGGATCGGATCGACGTTTTTCATCTCCGGCTGAAACCGCATGTGATAGTACCACTCATCATTGATGGAAAATGGTTTGACGCCATTCGCAATCGGATGCGCGGGCAGGCTTTTGTAGTCGGCGGTCCAGTGCGGATTGACCGACCACCATTCTTCAAAATAGCCGCCGATCCAGCGCAGGAAGGCGTCCCCGGATTTCCCTTTGGGAACTTCCACACCATAGTGAATGTTGACCATCCCCACGCCCTGCTTTGCCAGTTCGTCGAGCTCGTCCAGATGCTCGTTGTAAGGATGGCGGCCACCTCCATCGCAGTAAATCACAATGGAATCAGCGTCCTGCAAAATCGAAGCGTCTTTTGGCCAGCCTTCGGTGACCACGGTCGCTTCGATATTCAAACCACTGTTATTCAATGCCTCGGCCAGCAGCATGCAGCCGGCACGATGTTCGTGTGCCCCGTAACCGTGACTTTTTTTACCGGCGATCAGGACGACTTTTTTTTTAGCGCCATCAGTGGATGACGTCTCCCTGGATGCCGGCAGTTCTTTGAGTTGAATATCGCGGAACTGCACTTCCATGGGAGGGCCTGCGTGCAACTGCAGTGCGATCAGCCCTTTGTCGCGTCGCATGTCGACATCATTGTCGGTCACGTCGACCGTGGTAATGCCGTTGATCTTGTGAATGAAATGATTACCGCGGGCGATGATGTGATAGTCATTCCAGTCTTCTTTTTTGATGTGCTTCTGAATCTCATCGGTATCGCCGACAGAACCGACCACCTTGGGTTTGTGATTCTTGCCGATCACAGTCTTCTCGCCCCGTAGCGCGAGAATGCCGCGAAACTTTTCGCCGTAGAGGATTCCCGAATATTTATCGCCGGCTTCCATGTCCGCCTGGTAACCGCCGATCCGCCACTTGTCTGCGCCTTTAATGGGGAAGCTGCGATACTGAATTCCTGAATTATGTCCGATGATTTTGTACTGCAGTTTCAGTTCAAAATCGCCAGGCTCGCCTCCACGCCAGATGATGAAGGTATTCCCCTGTGTCGGATTGTCCTTGGTGGTGATTCCCGTGATCGCCCCATCTTTAACAGACCAGAAACGGGGATCACCGTCCCAGTTCTTCAAAGTCTTGCCATCAAAGATTGGTTGAAACCCTTTGTCCTCCGCCTGAAGCAACCGGGGCGTTGCCAGTATCAGACAAATCAGAGAGCAGAAGAGTGAGGTGTGAATACGAAACAAGCGCTGTGACGTCATTTGTCCCTCCGGGAAGATGATTCGAAGTCGTTATGTGCCGTGGACTGTGATGTTGGCAGGCGCAGCTGAAACAGCCGGTATGAATTTATCTTTCTATCTTAAACAGCCGGGGGGATGGGAAGCTAGCGTGAAAGACCGGAATAGCCAATAGATAAGATTGTTAAGTAATTCGCCCCTGATCAGTAGTGTGAGCGGCGGATTGCTTGACTCACGTGCTGCGCATAAAAAAAGGCGCTGTTGCCAGCGCCTTGACTCTAATGACTTCGATCAAACGGATCGACTATTGCAGGAAGACTTCTGCTTCTTCGAGGAAGTTCTTCTCGAGCGCCCGCATCTCGCCCACAGCGTCAGCCAGAGCAACGGGAACGATGGAAGTACCCCGCAGAGCCACCATGTAACCGAAGTGATGCTTCAGCGCGAGCCAGCCGGCGTGAACGCCGCAACGGGTTCCGAGTACGCGGTCGGCTGCACTGGGAGAACCACCACGCTGCAGGTGACCGAGGGTCACGTGACGGGTTTCGAAACCGGTCCGGTCTTCGATCATCTTGGCAACGGTTTCACCAATACCGCCCAGCTTGACGTGACCGAAATCGTCAACTTCGCCATCCTGGGTGACCACGCCTTCTTCTTCGTTGAATTGTGCACCTTCGCTGACGATGATGATGCCGTACATCTTGCCGTTAGCGCGACGTTTTTTCAGGACGTCGACCATGCGATCCATTTCGATGGGCACTTCGGGAACCAGCGTGTAATCGGCGGCGGTTGCCAGTCCGGAGAACAGCGCGATCCAGCCTGCGTGACGACCCATAGTTTCGACAACCATGATCCGGCGATGTGATTCGGCTGTAGTCCGCAGACGGTCAACTGCTTCCATCACGATGTTGATGGAAGTGTCAAAACCGAAAGTCACATCGGTAGAGCTCAGGTCGTTGTCGATTGTCTTGGGACAGCCGATCACGGGCAGCTTGTAATCGTTCCACAGTTTGTTCGCGACACCGAGGGTGTCATCACCACCGATGGCGATCAGGCAGTCGAGGCCCAGACGCTCGAAGGTTTCGCGTACTTTAGGAACATCTTCCGCTTCGTTTTTGTAAGGGTTCGTACGGGAAGAACCGAGGATGGTTCCCCCTTTGAAAATGATGTCGTCAGTGTTTTCCGAATTCAGTTCGATGTAGTTGCCTTCGATGGCGCCCCGCCAGCCTTCCAGCAGGCCGTAGACTTCACCACCAGCATTGCAGATCACGCGGACGGCACCGCGGATTACCGGGTTCAAACCAGGACAGTCACCACCACCAGTTAAAATACCAACTCTCATTATTCTTCCTGTTATCTGTTCGTAAAAGTAAGGCCTCCGGTCAGCGACTGAGGCTCAAAAATGTACCATACCACAACTAGAGATGAGCGAACTTCGGTCTGATCTCCAGATTCGTTCTGACACCAGGGGACTCTCTCTGCGGAACCGCGAACGCAGTTTCCACGAGCCTGTCACAATACAGAACCATCCGTGATCATCAACTTCAACCGGCCGGCGATTACCAGGTACGTTCGATGAACGTGGTATCGACTTTACCTTCAATAAAGGCCGAATGATTGAAGATCTTCTTCGCCAGAGGAATTGTCGTTTTAATCCCTTCAATGACGAACTCATCCAGACATCGACGCATACACGCCAGTGACTCCTCGCGTGTCGGCCGATGCACGATCAGCTTGCCAATCAGGGAGTCATAATAAGGGCCGACGGTATAGCCCTCATAGATATGCGAATCAAACCGCACCCCGGGACCTGCTGGAACGCGCAGTTTGGTGATCTTACCCGGCGAACCCCGGAAATCGTTGTCGGGGTCTTCGGCATTGATACGCAGTTCAATCGCGGAGCCATTGCAGGGAACGTTCTTCTGCTTCAGTTCCAGTTTTTCGCCTGCCGCAACACGGATCTGCTGCTTGATCAGGTCAAGCCCCGTCACCTCTTCGCTGACGGGATGTTCCACCTGGATACGGGCATTGACTTCGATGAAGTAGAACTGGTTATCCGGCCCTACCAGGAACTCGACCGTACCGGCATTGGTATAACCGGCTTCTTCGATCAGGCGGCAAGCCGCTTTACAGATGTCTTCGCGAACCGACTGAGGCAGGTTCGGAGCCGGGCTTTCTTCCACCAGCTTCTGGTGACGACGCTGCAGACTACAGTCCCGCTCCCAGAGGTGGAGAACCGTGCCATGATTGTCCGCGAGGATCTGGACTTCCACGTGCCGTGGATTCTCGATGTATTTCTCAATGTAAACGCCGGCGTTTTTGAATGCGGCTTCCGCTTCGGCAGCGGCTGCTTTCAGACCGGCTTTCAGTGAAATGTCATTCCGGGCGACTCGCATCCCTTTACCACCACCGCCGGCGGTAGCCTTGATCAAAACGGGATAACCAATCTCCTGGGCCACCCGCAGGGCTTCGGCTTCGTCGGTAACCAGACCTTCGGTACCCGGTGAAACAGGTACGTTGGCATTCTTGGCAATTTCGCGGGCCGAGACTTTATCGCCCAGCTGGGCCATCGCTTCGTGGGGCGGTCCGATGAATTCGATATTACAGCTCCGACAGACTTCCGCAAAATGTGCGTTTTCTGCCAGGAACCCGTAGCCGGGGTGAATCGCCTGCACGTTACCGATTTCAGCGGCACTGATAATCCGGTTGATCATCAGGTAACTGTCGGTCGCTGCAGCAGGTCCGATACAGTAGGCTTCATCAGCCAGTGAGAGGTAGTGAGCACCACGATCTGCTTCACTGAAGACCGCGACTGTCTCAATGCCCATCTCACGACAGGCGCGAATCACCCGCAGTGCGATTTCTCCTCGGTTGGCAACCAGTATTCTCTGAAACATATGTTTTGACTTGGTAAAAGGATCCTACATCTGACATTCCGATCGCGACCGGCGACCATGGTACGACAACAGGCCTCAGCCCTGGCTGATTCTGAACAGGGGCTGGCCGAATTCGACCGCTTCACCATCTTTGACCAGAATCTCGCTGATGGTACCGTTGAGCTCGGCGGGAATCTGATTGAAGACCTTCATCGCCTCGACAATACAGACAATCGTATCAGCGCTGACTTTGGATCCTACACTGACGAACGGCGGATCATCGGGACTGGGTGAGGAATAAAATGTCCCCACGGTCGGGCTCTTGATGGCAGGACCCGAATCAGCAGCAGGAGCTGCTTCCTGAGGTGCCGGCGCCGGAGCGGCAGGAGCCGCTGCAACGGGTTGCGGAACCGCTTGAGGAACAGCATGCGTTGCGGGAACCATGGAAATGGTTTCCTGGGGACCGCGACGCAGCTTCCAGGTTTCTTCGCCCCGCTTCAGATTGACTTCCGTCAATCCGTGCTTTTCCATCATTTCAAACAGTGTCTGAAGTTTTTCCAAATCGAAAGGCTCGCCTTTCGGCACCTCGTTCTTTGCCATTGACCTACCTTATTTCATATTCTCAAGCTGCACGTGCTTTGCCTGCTGTAATGAGGGCATTCAACGCTCACTGCTGCCAGCGGTGCGTTCCGGTTTCTTGAAGAATCAAATTGATGCCGGGAAAGGATCGCATTCACTGATTGCGCGCACTATCTACCCTGTCTGACTTGTGTTGGGAGAGATTCTAAGCCAAAACCCCCGAGAATACCAAGCGCAACCGGGAAGTTTCTGCAATAAAATCAGGCAGAGCCCCAACATCCATAACCCTTTTAAATAAGAGACTTACGTCAGTTTTTCTTACTTATTACGATCAGAGAACTTCTGACGCCACTCGAAAATGGAGCGCAGGCCTGCCTGCCCATGTACATTGTAATAGGCTTCTCGCGAAATCAAACCAGCGCCGACTCATAATCCTTGGGAACGCTGGTCAAGACCTCATGTCCGCTCCGGGTCACCAGCACATCATCCTCAATGCGGACGCCCCCCCAGCCCGGCAGATAGATGCCCGGTTCCACCGTAACAATCATCCCCGGCTTCAGTTCGGTCTCGACATTGCCCCCCAGTCGAGGGCCTTCGTGAATATCCAGGCCGATGCCGTGGCCCAGGCTGTGCGTAAACTGTTTACCAAAGCCAGCCTTGTTGATGACTTTCCGTGCGACCTGGTCGACGTCTTTACAGAGCACCCCAGGCTTAATCGCTTTAATCGCGGCCAGTTGAGCCTGCAGCACCGTATTGTAGACCTTCTTCAGTTTCGAGGGAGCCCGATCGCGGATAATCATGCGGGTCAGGTCGCTGCGATACCCTTTCTGGGTCATCGCCCCCCAGTCCACCAGCAAAAACGGGGACTCGCCAATCAGCTTTTCCGTGGGGATCGCATGCGGCAGAGCTGATCGCTCTCCTACAGCCACGATCGGATCGAAGGCCGCCTGTCGCGCACCAAACCGCCGCATCGCGTGTTCCAGTTCGTGCGCTCCCTGCAGTTCGGTCATCTCATTGGTCAGCAGGGCACGAAAGACTTCGAAGCCGCGCTGTGCCTGATCGACGGCTTCGCGGATCTCCTGGATCTCGGAGGCATCTTTAACCATCCGCAGTTCTTCCACCACATTCGAAACCGGGTTCCACTGAATAGCCGGTGTTATTCCAGTCAACGCATCGAGCAGATCACAGGTCACGATATGGCTTTCCAGCCCCACTTTGGTGAGATGCGACTTTTTCAGGACCTGCTCCAGGGCCACGATCATCGATTCCGTCGGCTTGCGAATGTGGACATCCAGTCCCGGGCATTCTTCTTCCAGCTGCGTGGTATATCGTCCATCACTGATCAGGACCGTCTGACCTTTGCCAATCAGCAGATAACTGGAATCACCGCTGAAACCGGTTAAATACGTAACATTCGTTTCACTGGTTACCAGCAAGGCCTCGGCCCCGATCCGTTTGATCTGTGAAATCAGTTTTTTCTGCCTGGCGCCCAGATAGTCCTTACTCATTGTCGTCCTTCCATACAGCGGCTGATTGAATCGGGGTCCTGTTATTCCTTATATCTGAGCAGGATCTTATCCCTTTTCAGGAATTTTGCGAAGAAAAAAAACCGAAGTTTTTGTTTGCATTCCTCAAGTGCTATGATTGAAACAACAGAATCAGATCTTCCCACATCCCTTCATTCTGAATGTCCCGCTGCATGAAACAGGAATCAACCGAGCTCATCTTCAAGATCCAGGATATGGATTGCGCCGAGGAAGTCACGATCCTCAAGCGGGAACTCTCTCCTCTGGTGGGAGGCGAAGATCACCTGTTTTTTGATATCCTCAATCGCAGGATGACGGTCACCCTCAATGCGGAACCCGTTACCGGCGAAGCCATCATTGCCGCCGTCCGTGAGACCGGCATGCAGGCTGAACCCTGGGAGCCCGACAAAAAAAAGGCCTCGGCCTCCTTCTGGAAGCGTCACGGCAGAACCCTGCTGACCAGCGTCAGTGGCGTCATGCTGGTCTCCGCATTCGTGACCCACGTCATTCTGGCGGGCAGCTTCGCTGCGGCACTCGGCGCGGAAGAAGCCGTGGGAGGTTTCATGCCGTTGCCTGTGCGCATCCAGTACCTGGCAGCCATGCTGAGCGGTATCTGGTTCGTGCTACCCAAAGCCTGGTTTGCCTTAAAGCGTCTGCGTCCCGACATGAACCTGTTGATGTGCGTGGCCGTACTGGGAGCCTTGTTCATCGACGAATGGTTCGAAGCGGCCGCGGTTGCGTTCCTGTTTTCGTTCTCACAACTACTGGAAGCCTGGAGCGTGGGTCGCGCCCGCAAAGCGGTCGCTGCTCTGATGGACCTGTCCGCGCCCATTGCCCGCGTCCGCGATGCGGAAGGGAATGAAATCACCGTTGCCGCAGAATCCGTTTCGGTCGGCACCGTGTTTCTGATTCGTCCCGGCGAAAAGATTCCGCTGGATGGCACCGTCATCAAGGGGATCAGTGACGTTAACCAGGCGCCGATCACCGGCGAATCGGTGCCCATCGGCAAACAGGCGGACGACGAAATTTACGCCGGTACGATCAACGGCGATGGTCTGCTGGAAGCGAAAAGTACCAAGCCGGCTGAAGACACTGTACTCGCCCAGATTATTCGCATGGTGGGGGAAGCGCAGTCGAAGCGGTCTCCCTCCGAACTCTGGGTCGAGAAATTCGCCCGGATCTACACCCCCATCGTCATGGTGCTCGCTCTGCTGGTGCTGGTGAGTCTCCCATTACTCCTGCAGGTCAGCTGGCACAATGCCATGTATCGCGCCCTGGTCCTGCTGGTCATCGCCTGCCCGTGTGCCCTGGTGATCTCGACGCCCGTCAGTATCGTCGCGGCGCTTGCTGCTGCCGCCCGTAACGGCGTACTCATCAAAGGGGGGGCGTTCGTGGAAACCCCTTCCCGGCTCCGCGCTCTGGCTCTGGATAAAACGGGAACGCTCACGCAGGGGAAGCCAGTCGTCACGAAAATTGTGCCGCTCAATGGACACACCGAAGTCGAACTGCTCGAACGCGCCGCGGCCCTGGAATCCCACAGCAACCACCCCCTTGCACTGGCTATCCTGGAAGCAGCTACCGAGCGGAACGTCGCTTATCAGCCCGCGGACGACTATCAGATCATCCAGGGGAAAGGGGCTACCGCCACGCTGAACGGCAGAAATTTCTGGCTCGGCTCACACCGTTACCTGGAAGAACGAAAAGAAGAAACGGCCGAAGTGCATCAGCAGCTGGAAGAACTCTCCACCAGCGGGCAGACCGTCGTAGTGGTCGGTAACGACACACACGTCTGTGGCTTCATCGCACTGGCAGACCGCGTGCGCGACACCTCCGCGACCGTCATTCGCGATCTGCACGCCGCGGGGATTGATCAACTGGTCATGCTGACGGGTGACAACCAGGGCACCGCGCAAGCCGTCGCCCGGGAAGTTGGTCTGGATCAGGTGCATGCAGAGCTGCTTCCGGCAGACAAGCTCACGGTCATTGAGTCCCTCGTCAACGAATACGAGCATGTCGCCATGGTCGGTGACGGCGTTAACGATGCGCCCGCCATGGGACGTTCGAGCCTGGGGATCGCCATGGGTGCCGCGGGCAGTGACGTCGCCATTGAATCGGCTGACATCGCCTTGATGACTGACGACCTGACCCGAATCCCCTGGCTGATTCATCATTCACGCCGCACGCTGAAGATCATCCGTCAGAACATCATCTTCGCGTTGAGCATCAAAGTTCTGTTCGTAATCCTGATGGCCGTTAATCACGCCTCCCTCTGGGCTGCGATCGCTGCAGACATGGGTGCTTCCCTGCTCGTCATTTTCAACGGCCTGCGCCTGCTCAAGCTCCCAGCTGCCAGCCGCAACCAGGCAAATTAACGCGACGAGGCAACCCGCCTCACCGTGTGTATTCACTGCGGCTGGTGAAGATCTCGTCCGGAATTTCCTGGCCGGTGATCGCCTTGAAAATCTGATTCAACTGCCGACGATAGACTTCGTCCACCGACACCACTTCACAGCCCCGGTTCTCCGCCTCACGGATCAACTCTGTCTCTTCGGGCAGATGACTGATATCCATCACCGTCATGGTCTCACGAAGATAGGATGGATTGAAATTCAACTTGCCGGGTCCCAGCTGCAATTCGGGATCGGTCTGAATTACGATGTCACACAGCGTGTCATACAGATTCGCAAACGGCACATACCGCACGTCAAACGTCTTCGCGATTCCCTGCGCTGCACGATCGTTGGGTGAAGTGACACTTACCACAGCACCGAGTTGCGTCAGACTGTAGACGATGGCCTTCGTCAGTCCCCCCTGTCCCAGCACCAGAATGTTCTTCCGCTGAAAGACAGTACTGTCTCCGTCAGTGCCTGCACCAAGAGTCGTCTCCAGACTTCGGATCGCACTCCGGCGAACGGTATCATAAGCGTGCCAGCCATCCGGCTGATTCAGCTGCAGATCTCCATAACCGGTCTTCTGTGAGGACTCTTCCAGATGTTCGGCCAGGGGCAAAATGAATTCTCCCATCCGCGGACTGACTACCAGCGAACGGATTTTGAGAATCCCCAGCATCTTATGCACCTGCTTGAAGTCGTTGATCACCAGCGGCAGACAGACATAATCCAGCCCCAGTGTTTCAGACGCTTTATTGATGACCTCAATTGTCCGCCGTTCTGTCACTCCCAGCCCCGCCACTCCAATGAATCGGGTCTTGGCCGAGATGCGCTGACAGTGGAACACTTCACTGAGTTCCGCGACCGTCGGCTGTCCCTCGAAAACTTCCATCCCCTTTTCCAGAGCCGCGTATATCCAGGGAGAACCGTATTTCGTGCCCAGCAGAGAAAAGGTAATCCCCGCTGCCCCCAGTCCCAGTCCGACAACGGGAATCTCCCGCTTCTGACTGATCGCCGCCAGCAGAGGCCACGCGGTCTGCAGCGTCGGCGTCGGCCAGGTGAATTTGATCACGTCCGCTTTCGCGTCTTCCATTTCGTCGAAAATATCATCGACCTGTGACAGCGGCTTTTTCAGACTCGTATAAGTGATGACCCGTTTGGTCTTGCCGAAGCGGGGAATCTGTCGCGCTGTTTCCAGATCCAGTTCAATGTATTCCGGCTCCGCGATGATCGCCTGCTTCAGCAACTGAACCCGCTCCGCTTCCGTGCCTTTGAACTGCCCCCCTTCCTCGGGATGCCGACAGGAAACCAGAATCGGCACTTCGAAGCCTGAGATCAGATCGCCGATATCGGGTGTCTTGATCAACCGGTCCAGGCAGAGTTCTACCAGGTCGCACTGTGCGGCTGCGTTCAGGATATCGACCTTGGCGAAGTTACGGGATTCGGGAGTTACAGAAATACAGATCATGCTGTCACACAATAATCAGGAGGGGAAAGAACATCAGAGCGGTACCAGGCTGACGCTCTTTAATTATGCCAGAACTGGCCCTGATTGAAAGCATCAAACATCGCATGAACTCATTTTCCATCAAGCTGGCCTGCCAACAGATAAACGCCTCCTCGCGTACTGAGACCGAGGAGGCGTATTGATCTGACTTCATTACTACAGGCCTCGTCAGAAACGGAACCTGTTCACCCAATCAGCTTACCTTTTTCTGATTGAAGTCGCTGGTGCCAGCGGAGGCTGCGCCTGGGCTGACTTCGCAGGAGCGGGAGGCATGGCCTCGCAGGCACCGCTGTTGCAGTTCCCGCAGAGATCTTCCACCGTCCACTTGTATCCACATTTATCACACTTGTATTCGTGCTTCTTCAGCACACGCACGGTCTTGACCTTGCCGCACTTCAGATCGCAGCACTTCTGCCAGGGAAACCGTACGGGAGGAATACAGATATCTTTGCATTCAGTAAAGAAACAATGCTTCTTCACTTTTAGCGTTTCGACGTACAGCCGACAGGTCTTACAACCCTGAGAACAACTGTTACAGCTGTTGCAGCTGCCGCACGCACCGTTTGCTTTGTCGCAACAGGGGGCGCCGTTTCCGGCTGAGCTCTGAGTTCCCCCCGACAGGCTGACCGTGACGGCCAGCACAACGATTGCTAAATATTTCATAATTCTCTCTTCCTGAGATTTTAAATTTCAAATATTGATGGTCGCTGAGTTTGAACCGGGCTTAGAAGTCCACCATAAACCGGGCACCGAAGATGTCGGATCGACCGCCGGTATATCCGTTGATCGGACCACGGTCATCAATCTGAGCATGGATGTAGTTGAACTGCACACGTGAGTGAGAGTTCCACCACCAGTTCATACCAAAGGTGAAGTTGGTCTCATCACCGCCGGTGATGTTTCCGTTAGACAGGTCCAGGTAGGAGTAACGGGCCACAACCTGCCACGCACCCCAGCCACCACCGATTTCGTCGTCACAAGTACGAACCAGGAAGAAGTTCTCCAGCGGCTTAACACGGCCAATGGTTCCGGACTTGCGGTCGATCGGCTGATATTCGCCAGTCAGGAAGTAACCAGCCTCGACATAAGCACCTTCAAACGTCAGCTGAGATCCCTGCGAACCACGGCCCACATGAGTCACCTGGTATTCGCTGACGACCCCGAAAGATCCGATGTTCAACATCGCTTCGAAGCCCAATGTGTTGAACCATTCGGCTCCTGCAATCGCACCAGTGTCAATCCAGCGGCTGCTGGTACGGGCTTCAGGACGGGTCCGGAAGCGGGCTTCATTATCATTGGAAGCGGTCGCACTCGGATCGCCATCCGGTTTCGCCCACATGTCGGCAACAGCCAGGTGCAGGTAACCGCGACCACCCGAGGTTTCATCGTACCAGGGAGTACCGGCGAAACGACCGTTGAGTGAGTACTGACCCGCGTCGCCAATGTACGCCCCGTCTTTCGAGATATCTTCCAGGTTGAAGATACCGTAACGCCAGTTCCAGGTCTCATCATCCGAAACGCCGTAGGCACAGATACCCAGACGACGTGCATCCTGGTTGAAAGCTTCGATCACCAGCGGACGTTCCATGAACCAGTTGTAACGACTACTGTTAAGGTGGTCCATACCCAGCGGTCGTTTCTGGTTACCAATCAACAGTGTCTGAAAGACCGGCAGATCGTCCCATCCCATGTAAACGTCTTTGAACGCGGGATCACCAGGATCGGCGAAGTCATACTCGAACTTGTAGAGCATGTTGTCTTTGATTTTACCAGACACCCCGATACGCACACGACGGAACCCAACACGGTTTTGTGGATCGGTTGGATCGGTCGGATCATTAAAGGATTCGATCCCCGGAGTGCTGTTAGAGAAGTTCCAGCCATCCAGGTGAATACGACCGAATACTTTCAATGTGGTCGGCTTCGCAGCATCTTCGGCTTTCTTGGCCTGCTCTGATTCGGAGAACTTTTTCCAGTCCTCTTCCAGAGTCGACAGCCGGCTCTCCAGAGCGTTGTCTCCCGCTTCATCGTAGAAGTTGTTGATCAACAGCTGCTCGGAGTCGTCCAGTCCGCCACTCGCTGCTTCCAGCTGAGGAGGAGGGGCTATCCGCGAAGCCGGCGCGGGCGGCGGTGTCTGCTGCCTTGGCTCCTCTTTCTTCTGCTCCAGCTCCTGGATCCGTTGTTCCGCTGCTTCTAAACGGTCCAGCAGTCGCTCCAGTTGAGCAGAATCGATTCGAGCATCTTCCGCAAAGACACTGGTTGTACGAAACAGTGTCCCCAGTAAGAGCAGGAAACCTGCAGTCTTAATGAATGTGCGCATCTTCATCCCTGATGTTCAAGGCCCGGCTTCCTTACCAGGCGGTTTTACTAATTAATCCGTATTTCCACATGCCTGTAAAAATAACGTGATCCTCTATTCGCTTATCGGCGGATCTTTTTTGAAGCAAATATTAAGAAACGGTTAAGGACCTTCACAATTGGCCGCACCTCAGGAACACTCCGAACAGAACCCCTAACCGGAAGAGTTTAACAGGGTAAAGTGAGGCAATACCTGCACTTATCTTTAGTGGAGACACACATCCCTTTAATAAACCCCCTTAAGGAAGCACTGCTTTGAGCCTGCAAACAGCGTCTCAAATCGGGGTAAAACCCTCCGTACAGCGGGATCT
Organism: Gimesia chilikensis; assembly: GCF_008329715.1. Lineage (GTDB taxonomy): Bacteria > Planctomycetota > Planctomycetia > Planctomycetales > Planctomycetaceae > Gimesia > Gimesia chilikensis. Next base: position 276,616 of record NZ_VTSR01000008.1, read on the forward strand.
GCTCCGAATCGCCTCCCCAACCCCCGAACCGCGGTGCAGAAGTTCAGAAACTTCCCCAATCAACACGGGACGGCTCTTGTCTTGATTCATCGTAAAAGCTAAATTCAATCGCAATTTATTTGCTATTACAATACTTGAACGCCGATAGAGAATTCCATTCCCACTAAGTCCGCTTCAAGTTTACGCTCACTGCTGATAGTTCTGATCCCATGAAACCCCTGTCACACCTCAAAAACGACGTGCGGTTGACCTTTCTGCTGCTCACGATTCCCCTGGTCACCTTCCTGGTAGCGCCCGGCTTTTTCACCTCGCGCCCCACCCAGGCCGCGGCTGCCGAACACACTCACCCGCACCCGGAAAAAACGACCAGCACCGCCGCTGAGGAATCCACGACAGAACCGTCTTCCCACAACAGCACCGGCTGGTCATACACGCTGCTCGGCATCTATTGCGCGCTGATTGTCTTCTCGTCTTTACTGGGAGGCTGGCTCCCCTCGTTTGTCAAACTGACACATACCCGCATGGAAACGCTCATCAGTTTTGTCGGCGGACTCATGCTGGGCATCGGCGTCTTTCATCTTCTGCCACACGCGGTCGCCGAAATGGGATCGATCGACCGCGCCGTCTGGTGGATGATGACCGGCATCGTCACCCTCTTCTTCCTGCTGAGAACTTTCCACTTTCACCAGCACGGCACCGTGGAACTCGAAGAAGAAGAAGGACACACACATGACCACGATCATGATCACGACCACGACTGCGAACAGCATCACGCCCACGCGCCGGTCCACTCACACTCGCACGCCCACTCGCATCACTTGAGCTGGGTCGGCATCGCATTGGGCCTGGCCCTGCACACACTGATTGACGGGCTCGCTCTCGGCGCCAGTATCATAGCCGAGCAGCACCACGAAGTCTTTCTCTCTTTGTTCGGCCTCGGAACTTTTCTGGCGATCGCACTACACAAACCACTAGATGCCGTTTCGATCACATCACTCATGGCAGCGGGTGGCTGGTCTGCCGGCTGGAGAAACGCCGTCAACATCGGCTTCGCGTTGATGTGCCCCCTCGGTGCCCTGCTCTTCTTCCTCGGCGTGCAGCAGTTTTCCGATAATCAGCACATCATCATCGGCTGTGCCCTGGCCTTCGCCGCGGGCGTCTTTATCTGTATCTCGCTGGGCGATCTGCTGCCGGAAATGGAATTCCATTCGCATAACCGCTTCCGACTCTCGTTCGTGCTCCTGCTGGGCATCGCCCTCGCGTATGGCATCGGTTTTATTGAACCCGATCACGTCCACAACCACGGCTCGCACGCAGAAGAATCAGACGACAGTCACTCGCATTCGCACGATCACAAGCACGACCACTAACAGCGATCACTCTTCTTCTTCACACTCGCTGCAGATTCCCTTGAGCAGGATCTCGGTCACTTTACCAACCGCCGCCCACTGCTTGTTCTTGGGCGTCTTGAATTCCACATCGTGCAGGCACGAAACACTGCCGCATTCCGTACAGACAAAGTGCGGATGCTCTGCATCTTCCGGCTCATCCGGGTTGCGTAATTCGAACCGCCAGGCATGATCGCCCAGCTCGGTCCGTTTCACCAGACCTGCATCCGCCAGGTCAATCAGGTTGCGATACACGGTCGCTTTATCAAAGCCCATGGGGGTCAGATCTTCTGCAATCTCGGCGTGCGTCAGCGGAGACTTCGCCTTTCGCAAAAACTGGATCACGGTAATCCGGGCCGCCGTACTCCGCAGGCCACTCTTCCGCACCAGCTGGCGGATTTCCTCAATTTCTTCTGCTTGAGACAGATGTTTCATAAATCAGATCCAGGCACCCCATAGTGCCGCTATATGTCAGTTGTGAAGATTCAGACAGTTCTCGGTTCGAAGCGATTATCTTAGCCATTATATACCATAAATACGAGATTGAGGAACTTATTTGTCGTTTCCCCCGACACGCGTCCCGTAATCAGGTGCTCATTTTACCCGTATGTACTGCACAAACTCCCCTTGATCCACCTCTCCCGAATCGTATGCTGTTCCCCTCTGGCTCGCGCGCGAGGCAGGTCAGCGTGCACTGGAACACCCGACATAACTGACGCAACAGCACCTGAACTCACACCGCTTTTCACCAGGTTTTCACTGGAGCAAACAGAACTCATGCGAAATGTTCCCCCCTTATTGTTCAGGGCAGACCAGGACAGACTCCGGTCACACAAGGACAAAAACCGGGACACACCAGGACAAAATCCGGCCACATCGGGACAAAATTCTGTCTTGACCCCCTCACGCCATTCAACAAACTTCAACATCAAGAATACACTCCCACAAAAAATAAGCGGCAAGGCGCAAGCCTCCGGTCTTTAACAAAAACACAGGGTGCCACTGTTGGCTTGCCCAACAGTGCTTGCAGAATACATCACACCAACAACACAAGACAGAATCCCCTGGTGCTCCCGGATGAAATCCGGTATTGCCACAGGCAACAGGAGGTCACAGAACAACCGCCCAACCCCAAACCAGCCCCCCAACCCGCACACATCGTAGGGGCGAACCCATGTGTTCGCCCGCCTGGCGACATTCCACCGGTATCAACATCCAAAGGAAAGCACAGTCCACCCACCAACCCTGAGCGGCAAGGCGCAAGCCGTCGGTAAAAAGGTTAACGCTGATCCCAGAACCGGCGGCAGCCCCCATCCTGCACATCAGCACCAATCCAGCAAGGTACACACCGGAAACTCACATCAGTCACCACTCGAATGAGCACTCTCCCTTATCAGGTGGTGCCGCCTCGGGGTGATAGCGAATCGAGTCCGCCGTATGAATCCGGACACACGTAATCAGCCCCTCTTCTGCCTCGACTCTCAGGTACCATTCTGAAGCACCAAATTGGAGCGGGGTGGAAAAGATTCGCAAATCCCCATGCGAAGAAGCAGTGATCCACGTTTGAGGCAGCTTCGCCACTTGTTCATCCAGTTCACGCAAAGAGCCCCCCACTTCAGCAACCTCATAGATCGCCAGCAACTCCGCATTCGCCGCATTCGCAAACACGAAACCATGGAAAAAAAGAAAATAGATCACCCCCAGAAACAGCAGCATCACAATGGTATTCCCGAGAGTGAAAATCTTTTCCCTGGGCTGCGCGCTCTTGTCGGAAGATGCCATTTTCAGTTACCTGTTCCTGACACAGAATCAATTTTTGAAAACAGAGAAGGTCAACCCCTCCATCTTATTCCCTGCGATCAACGATGCACAAAATTTTTCGTGCCTTTCGTGGTCCCTTAAAATCCTGAATTCTTCATCTGGCCCCAATCCCCTGCAATATCACAGTTTTTCAAAGCAGCGTCTCTCTCGATCCTGCCCGAACATCAGAAAACCGCGAATCGGATTGAAGTCGTTCCTTAAGCTCCGTCAGAACACGTTCATAGAGTACCTTCAGCTTCTGCCGCTTCCTCTGCAATTGATACCAGCGTCCCTGTGATTCACAGATCAGCAGCCACGGATGTAAGTCGTGCAGATAAAACTCCAGACGCAAACCGTCCGACTCCACCGGGATCAGCCAGGCATAGTACTCCTGTTGCTCAGCAGGCTCGACATTCACTCCGGCTTCTTTGAACAGTTCAATCAGAACCGCAGCAATCGCCCTGCCTCCCGGCACCATCAGATCCCCATCCAGACTCCACACGGAATCATCCGGTAGACACGCCTCAAAGGTTAAACAGTCAATCGTCTGTTCGTCCTTCATTCGGCTTCTTTCCTGGGTGCAATATTAAAAACATGAAAGCAGTCTGTTCAATCCCCGTACACACCCGCTGATCTTACCCTGTCACATTAATTGCGTACAGAAGTTTTTATGACGTGCATAATGAATCAGCGAGCTGAACGCAACGAGCAGGAAACTGACAGAGAAACCTTCCAGCAACCACCCCTTTCACCACCCCGGCAAACGACGGGTGCCACAGTCGGCTCGCCCGACTGTGCCGACCTCACACAAAAAATTTTCGTGCCTTTCGTGTATTTCGTGGTTCATAAAAATCCCAGCTCAAGCCCCGCCCCCATTCCCCCCTTGACCTTCCCCCAGCGTTCCCCTGTAATAGAATGATACACTAAGTCACCCGCCCCCTGTTTTTGAACAACGGTCAAA